>CAZOUN010000091.1:0-10108 GCA_964582965.1 uncultured Anaerolineales bacterium
CAACTCGACTTCGATCATCAAAGGCGGACGGCTGGTGATATTGCCGGGAGCAGGATATTGGACGGTATTGATAATATCAGCTTGATCACCACGCACTAGGTATCCAACATCAATGCCGCGGCTGTCGGTCCCTTCCATGAGTGCAGCTTGATAATCATACTCAGCTAGTAGGGGATCGGCAGCGATATCCTCCAAAATCTCAATGCTTTCAACTTCCTGAATACCGATTACAGTGGGAAAAGCTGCCGCCTGAATGGTTTGAGCCACTCGTGAGATACTCAGTTTATATTCTCTAACTTTTGGCAGCGGAGGGCTGCTGGGGTGGGGAACCACAAAATCAAACAGATTTTCCACATTCCAGGTCATAACACTGAAACTGCCAGGTGCAAGAGATTCCAAAGGTATGATCTCTGGAAGTTTGTTTTGAACAGAATACGCGGCGGTGGGTTCGATCTTGTAATTACCGAAAGAATAAGATAAAACACCCACTAAACCGGAGACAGTGTCACCCACGGCAGTAACGACATCCTGTTCGTCCCTGTTTTCATGGGTTTCGCTGCTGCCATCATCAACATGGATTAACATACCCTGATCCTGACCTTGCCAAACTCGCCCAACACCATGTTTGGGTAGGACCAGCGCATATTCTCCATAACGTGTGGTTGGTCCCACTACAAGAGAAGTACCCATTACGGATACCAAACTGCCTTCCAGGGCTTCAAAATATGCCTGGCTTTCAGCATTGTCCACTGGTGGGTCCAAAGCTGTAGGGGTAGGGATAAAGCTGCTCCCGAGAACGGTGACATTGACAGGTGCGGTTATCTCTAGCTGTGTTTCCTGGAAAGCCTCCCGGACCCGGCCAGTAACTGAAACCAGATCACCGCGAGCAATCGCCGGAAGATTCTGACCTGTGCTGATGAATAATCCAGGAGACGTGCTGGGATCATTATCACTATTCAATTCCTGGATCCAGAAACCTTCCAGTTCTGGGAAGATTCCGGTGACTACGCCTACCGTTGTAATCTTGGAAAGGATATAGGGAGAACGATTTTCATTGCCCTGGACTGCCCAGATGGGAACAGAGTCACCGGAGAATGTATATGTTTCGATCCCTCCAGAAGCTTCCGGATAGTTGTCTGACATCACCTGATAATTTCCAAATCTCACAAACTCTGTGCTGTTTTGCAAACTGGCCTGGAATTCCAGGTTGATTGAATCCCCATCACCACCCAATTCCGGGATCTCCCAGATCATAGTGTTCTCTTCTAATCGGCCGTTGTTCTGGATCTGGAGTACTTCCAGGCGGGGATCAAGCGGTGCTTGAATGATCAGATTTGTATCACTTTCCTGGCCGCGATTGATCACAGTGTAGATGACGGTGAAAGGATCTCCCACGTTAGCTGTTGTGGGTGGTTGGGCCTGGATGTAAAGACCCGGGGGGTAAATCCTCACCAGATCGCTCTGAAGGCGTGGATACAACCGTAGGCTTCCGTCCAACAACTCCATAATACCTGTGACCCGGTAATGCTGGGCTGATTCGATCTCTTCTACTGTGATGCCGGTTTCTTTATCGATATAAAGAGGAACAAGATTGCCAGACTCATCAAAGAGATCGATCTCGAAGCTGTACGTCAACTCCTCTACACTGGCTACCTGGCCCTCGATTTCAACCAGCCGCCCCGGGAAAAAATCGGGTTTGGAATTGATCGATTCCAGCGCTGTCTGTTCAGGGTTGTGGAGAGAATCCTGGTTACCTGCTTCCAGGATTTCGATAAGATCTTCAGAAGATGGGATAAGTTCGATCGAATCCCGATACAATTCAATTTTCCCGCGGACCTGGACCCTGGATCCCAATGGCACCACGAGTGAGTTTCCTGCGCCGGAGACGTAGACCTGGACTCCACCACTCTCGTCTTCAACATAGAATTTTGCTCCGCTGCCTGCATAGAAACCGCCCACGTACATGGTACTGATTCCTTCAACAACCACTTCTTTGTCAATTAACTCCCTGGCTGTGCTAATGGGGATAGCTCCGCCACCAATCTCACCATGAAAAGGAGCTGCAAAAGCAGGAAGGACCCAATTTCCAGCCTCAAGATAGACATTACGGAAGATGTATCCACTAAAAGTGAACTCGGCCTGGAGTGGTATGGATCCAATGAATGTTTCGCTATCATCGATGGTTGATATTCGAGTCGTGATCTGATTTCCATCTTGCTGGAATTGGGAATTCTTATCCTGCAAGAGGATATGATCTGGGAGGGGAATGGTCAGTAGGGTATTATTCAGGACCTTTCCTGTTTGATTGCTGATCTGGAATTCAACTACGAATTCTTCTCCAGGATTAACCTGATAAGGAAAACTTACATCCAGGCCCAGCAGGTCTGCTAATTCGTGATTGTTGGAACTGCCAGTGTTCATCAGGGAGGGGGAGCTGTTTAGGGAAAAATCTACTCCGTTATCATTCGTGTCAACACCCCCGCTTGAAAGAGTTTCGGGAGAGCGCTGGAGGGATAAACCTGGCTGCATTTCAACAGCAGGATGACTTTCAGTCATAGAAGTTGGGCCGCTGCCCCAACTAAGTTGATCAGAAACCTGGCTTCCTTTTCGGAGGGAAATTCCACCCCGGCCAGGGACTAGCGATTGATTGATACTTCCATCTGGTTGGAGAGGAAAAAGCTGCCCGGTTTGGATCAAGGCGAAATACCCCAGGGGGGGGACCAGCGTTTCTTCTGTCCATTCAATAAGAAGGGTTTCTTCACTGGAATCCTTTAATTGGTACCAGAGTGAATACCCGTTCAGGTCTGCGATTTTTGTGCCGCTATTATATAGCTCGACGAAATCAGCCTGATTATTGCCTTCCGCACCAGTGAAAACCTCACTGATCAGGACCTTGACTGGGATATTTCCCAGCGAAGATTGTGGATCGTCTATCTCCCCGGAGCCTTTACAGCTGGAGAGTATAACTATTAATATGATGAGTAAAAATTTTTTGATTTTAATCATGTTATCCTCAGGACTAAATAGGTCTAGATCTGTTATTTCTCTTCAA
Organism: uncultured Anaerolineales bacterium; assembly: GCA_964582965.1. Taxonomy (GTDB): domain Bacteria; phylum Chloroflexota; class Anaerolineae; order Anaerolineales; family UBA11858; genus B10-G9. The sequence goes on from CAZOUN010000091.1 coordinate 3,053, forward strand.
TGATTGTACCTTCTATCAATCTAAAGCTTAAGAACAAAATCCGGATAGTTTTCTATAACTATCCGGATATATTAAATGAATCTGGTTTCTGAGTCTAGCTAATTACGCATTGACAATATGGATAATCTTCCCATACGCCTCCGTTATCTGCACAGTTATCCTTTACTATCGATGATAGGCAACTAGGTGAAGCGGCTTCTGAAGCGGCTCCAGGTTTTGCGCCGGTGATCGGATTGCAGATATTGGGTAAATCTCTTGAATAACTTCCATAGATCCAGCCACAAGTGTTATCTATGGCAAAGAGTGTATCTTGGGGGAAGAAATCGACCGGGTCGAATTTAGCGGCGCCCAGGTCCTCCCGCATGGCCCAAACCCACCACTCGAAGATTTCCACTCCGTCTAACAGATTTGCTTTGAAGCCGAATTCGATCAATCCGGGTTGGTCGCTGTAGGTTTTCACAAAAGCCAGGTCGGGATCATCACCAACTCCTGAATCCACCATCAGGGTCTCATAACCGTCACCGCCATTAATCGTATCAGCCAGGACTGCCTGTGGACCACCAACGTCATCATTACTATCGAACCAGACCTGAACGCCATCGCTATGCCATTCATCCATTTGATAGCTTCCAGGTGAAACCGCCAAGATCAGGATCTCTCCTCTTGCATCCAGATCCAGGTCGATCTCGAGGGCATAAATACCATCCAGAACTAAATTCTCTACCAGTTCTGAAAAAACCAGGATCCGATTGTAATACCAATTTTCATTCTGTCCAAAGGAACTTTCTAGTATATCCAATTGGGGGAAGAATTTTGTTGTAGATTCATCGACAGGCCTTTCGAAATAATTTCGCTCCCATTGATCGCAGACTTCACTTAATGTGTATTCCTGACCTGGGTTGTGGTAATTTCCCGTGGTGCAATCAAATATGCTCTGCAGGGGTGATTGCTTGAAGTTACCAGGGAATTCCGAATGGATGATTTCCTCTGGTTGGGTATACGGGGATGGGATCTCGGTGGGAGGGGGAGATGGTTCCTCAGTTGCATCCTCATTAAGGGTAGGGTCTTCTGCAACAGTAGCAGCATTCCCAAAGGCTTCATCCTCTTGGGGTTGGAAAGTGGCTTGCTCGGATGGATTGCAGGCGGATAATATTAGGGCTAACAATAATACAACAGGAATCCATTTTTTTCTCATGGGTGACCAATCCTTTATGACGATTATGAAATAGTATATTGAGCGGGGAAGTTGGTGCAATTGCCCATAAAAAAGTTTCTAGAAACCAATCAACAACCGACTCTATTAATAGTGGGATTGTAATCAATTTATTTCTATTATGCAAGAAAATTAGGAAGATAAAAACTGATAATATATTTTGACTCAGACTCACCGAATAATCCAATAAGTTTTTTCTGAAACGTAAAGGCTTGTGTGATGATGTCATGCTAAAATAATGGAGTAGGATTTTATTTAATGAAGGAGGATATTTGTGTTAGTTTTAATCCGCGGCGGCGGTGACCTGGCCAGTGGTGTAGCTGTCCGTTTGCACCATTCTGGTTTTGAAGTTTTAATCACCGAATTGCCCAAACCTCTGGTCGTACGCCGAACAGTTTCCTTTGCAGAAGCAGTCTCAGATGGGAGCAAGGAAGTTGAAGGCATCACTGCTGTATTAATACAGAACCCCGAAGATGTTAAGGACGCTGTCCGGGCTGGTAATATTCCTGTTTTAGTGGATCCGGATATGGCTTGTCTAAAAGAAATTCGCCCAGATGTTGTGGTGGATGCGCGGATGCGGAAAAAGCCGTCTCTTGAAGGAAAAGAATTGGCCACGCTGGTAATTGGATTGGGACCTGGTTTTATTGGTGGTGAGAATTGCCACGCAGTGATTGAAACCAATCGAGGTCACAATCTAGGCCGGGTCATTTGGGCTGGCCCTCCCCAAGAAGATACGGGTATCCCTGGCATGGTCCATGGTTTCGCTTCGGAACGCGTTCTCCGGTCTCCTGAAGATGGAAAATTGGTCTCTGGAGCAAAGATTGGAGACCCTGTTAAAAATGGCACTGTTATCGCTTTAGTAGGCAGCCAGGCTGTTCTAGCGCCATTTGATGGCGTTTTACGTGGATTGATCAAGCCAGGCTCCCAGGTGACCCCGGGGATGAAGATCGGAGATGTCGATCCTCGTGAGGATCCCACTATCTGCTCTTTGGTATCGGATAAAGCTCGGGCTATTGGGGGAGGTGTGTTGGAAGCTATTCTTGCCTGCCCGGATCTAAGGTCTGGTTTATGGATCTAAATCGTAGATTCCGATTAGATCAAAACTCTAAAATTGCCTTGGTAGGATCGGGTGGAAAAACCACATTGATGTACCAGCTGGCACATGACTTTGGAACTCGCGTAGTCTGCACAACTTCCACTCACCTAGCGTTAGATCAATTGGATGCAGCGGATCAGCATTGGGTCATAAATGATATTAGTGATTTACCGGACCCAAATGAGGAAATCCCTGGAAATACCCTCCTTTTTACCGGTCCGCAAGTAGAAATAGATCGAGTAGGTAGTTTGGCCCCGGAGATTATGGAAGCGTTGAATAAACTCGCGGATATCTGGAATTGCCCCATGATCATTGAGGCTGATGGCGCCAGAAAACTGCCGATCAAAGCTCCTGCTGAGCATGAACCGGTCATTCCTGAATTTGTAAACGCTGTAATAACTGTTGTTGGACTCTCCGGTCTCGGAAAACCATTAACTGAGGATTGGGTTTATCGACCGGATCTCTATTCTTCTCTGGTAGGTCTGCCATTAGGTGCCAGATTGGAAAGCGAGCACCTGGTCAAAGCGCTGACTTCTCAGAATGGGGGTCTGAAGAATGTTCCGGCGGATGTCAGGAAGATTTTGTTCATTAACCAGCTTGATAGTTTCCCAAATTGGAAAACATTTTATCCCCAGCTAGATACCCTGCTCGCGAGTTATTCAGCTGTTGCTTTTTCTGTGCTGGAAGACCAAATGCTGCTGGAAGTTCATGAACGGATCGCCGGTATCGTGCTGGCAGCTGGCGGCTCTTCCCGATTTGGAGAGCCCAAACAGCTCCTGGATTGGTTTGGAGAATCCCTGGTAAGAGTTGTTGCTGAAAAAGTCATAGCTAGTGGATGTTCTCCTGTTGTGGTGGTAACAGGGGCTGAACACGAGAGCATTGCCCTCGCGCTGGATGGAGTCCGGGTTGAAGTGATATATAATAGTGGCTGGCAAGCTGGACAAAGCTCCTCAGTTAGGGCAGCTATCCAGGCTCTCTCCGATGACATAGGCGCGGTAATCTTCCACCTTGTGGACCAACCTCTTATACCGGTAGATCTGATTTCAGCCCTGCGAACGAAACATGCTAGAAATCCATCCCAGATCATCCTGCCTTATATAGATGGAAAACCTGCAAATCCTGTCCTCTTTGACCGATCTGTGTTTAATGACCTTAAAAAGTTGGAAGGTGATATTGGTGGTAGGGCATTATTTGATAAATATGAAGCTAGTTCCATCCCCTGGGATGATCCTTCCAGTCAGTTAGATGTAGATACGCCGGAAGATTATCAAAAAATACGTTTTGCAAATGAAGCTGGGGATTGATTTATGGGACTTCTAACCGAAGTTCCTGTTTTTACTTTATAGTACAATTTCATCAGGAATTTTCCTAACCCAGGATGACTATCCATTCGCTGGTGAAAGAAACGAGTAAGGGAAATTATTCACTTCAGAAAATTAAAAGTGAGAGAAAATGTCTGCAGATGTTATCCGGACTTTTATTGCTGTAGATCTACCGCCTAGTGTTTTGGATGCTCTGGGTCAGATCTCATCCCAGCTTCAGGAAAAAATACCTGGTACGCCGGTGCGTTGGGTCGATTTCTCCAAAATGCACCTGACGTTAAAATTTCTGGGTGATATATCCATAGAAAATATTGCCATGGTTGAAAAGATCCTTCAATCTGAAGCCTCCAAAAGGCAGGTGTTAGAGATCGGAATTGGTGGCATTGGAGCTTTTCCTAAGGAACGCCATCCCCGAGTGATCTGGATTGGTGTTGAAGCGCCTGTGGAATTATTTGATCTCAGGCGTGGGATTGAAGATGGCGTAGCCAGATTGGGTTACAACTATGACAAATATGAATTCACGCCACATTTAACTCTGGGTAGGATCTCCCGTAAGGCTTCGGCCCGAGATGTTAGAACTGTAGGCAGCGTTTTTCATGATTTCCAGGTGGGATTCATTGGTGTGGCGAGGATCGATGCAGTACACCTGTACCGCAGCGACCTAAAAGCGGAAGGGGCGGAATATACCCGGCTTTTCTCTGCAAAATTAACTGAACAGGATGTGGCAAGTCCTTAATACTGTTTAAATACGAGGTGGAATCTGGATACTAGGAAAGTAGCAGACTTTATTGTGCAGGTATTAGATGATAAGAAGGGGGAAGACATCCATCTGTTGGATATTCATGAAAATTCGGTCATAGCAGATTATTTTGTGATCTGCTCGGGTACCAGCTCCAGGATGGTTAAGGGGTTGATGTCTGAGATTGTGGATGATGTCAAAAAGAAGTTTGGTTTAAATGGCCGCATCGAAGGAGAACCCACTTCTGGTTGGATGCTGGCAGATTACGGATCTGTGATAGTTCATATCTTTTCTCCCAATCAAAGGGAGCATTACAGCCTGGAAGAACTCTGGTCTGAAGCGAAGACAATTTTGCGTTTGGTGTAGAAATAAGAAAAGTGATCAGATAAAGAATCAGGAAAAACGGACACGGATTAATGCTTGTTGTACCAAGGGCGGGACGACAACTTATCTAAATCAAACACGCCCGCGGACGGGCGTGTGATTACCTTGTTTATCTCTCGTCTCCCGACAAAAAACCTACATCGTTCCTTTCACCATCCCCCCATCAACAGGCAACATCACGCCGGTGATGTAAGATGACGCCGGCGATAATAGGAATGCTGTAGACCGACCGATCTCGTCTGGGGAAGCCATCCGGCCCAGGGGGCATTCAGCTGTGATCTTGTCCATTTCTTTTTCAATTGTTAAGCCGCTTTGCTCCGCCCTGAATTTCATTATCTCCTGAACCCGTTCAGTTCTTGTCCAACCAGGCAGGATCGAATTGAACCGGATCCCGTTTGGGCCCAATTCCAATGCCAGTGATTTAGTTAATCCTATAGTGGCTGCCCGAATGCTGTTGGATAGGATCAAGTTGGGAATGGGCTGCTTGACGGAGTAGGATGTAATGGTCACAACGCTAGCTGAGTTGGATTCCTTGAGATAGGGCAGGGCAGCCCGGATCAGCCAAACATGGCTTAAAAACACCAGATTAGTAGCGTTTTCCCATACTTCTTCTGAATGATCCTCAAATTTTCCAGAGGGAGGACCACCGGTATTGGTGACCAGTAGATCCAATCCGTCCAGGATCTCAGCAGCTTTGTTGATCAAATCCAGGGCGCTATCAGCACTTGATGCATCGCCTGCCAGATAATGGATCTCGGCCCCGGTATCACTTTGAAGGACATTGGCCGCGTCTTTAAGGCGTTGTTCATCCCGACCATTGATAATAACCCGGCAGCCTTCTTCTGCCAGGACTTTGGCTGCTGCAAACCCTATTCCGCGACTGGAGCCAGCCAGGAATGCTTTTTTCCCTTTCAATTTTAGATCCATAATGCCTCCTTAGATCAATTCGATCCGCTCCTGGATAATTGGCAGGTGCGGGTAATGGTTTTCTATCCAAGTCACGACTTTCTGCAAACTGCGCTGTGTATGGGCACTGCTATTGCTGAGGTGTGTACATCCGATCAAGGCTTCTTGCCACCGGTCCTGGTAGTCAAGTTCTGCGACAGAAACGTTATATTCCCTCTGTAATCGTGTGATGAGTGGTTTCAGCTGACTTCTCTTTTCTTTCAGAGAAGCACACATGGGAATGCTGAGATGTACTGTCAGTAAACCTATCGCCATTTATTTGGCTCTTTTTGAAAGATTTCCTTCTGTCCAGGCCGAATGGCCGTATTGCTCAGATTCTAGTTGGAGGGCTTGACCCATTTCATCAGGTGATAAATCCCCTTTTATCAGGTCCAAATTCAGGACTTTGGAAAAACTGTCCACCAATATTCTGGCAGCATGATCCCAGCTGATCTCTAGTCCCAGCACATCAAAAACAGTGACTGCTTTTTGCGGCAGTCCTTCAGCGGCCTGGCGGCGCTCAGAGTTTGTAGGGTAGCACAGGGCTTTTGTAATCCGAGTCAGATCCCCTTTCAAGGGAAGGCTGCCGTGCTGCAGCAGGCTTGTTTTCTTCCGGGCTTGGGCGCTGCCAATGATCTTCTTTCCATTTGCCGTGATCTCAAAATTGGATGGATTCTCAAAACAAACCGGTTGGTGGTGAGCTTCTGGGTTTTTGCCTGTATGAACTTCCACTGGCAGCCCCATACTGGATAAGGCATCAAATAATGCCAAGGATATGTTCTGGTAGCTATCCATCAAACTGCCTGCCAAACGAGGATCACTTTTGGGTCCAATTACTGAATAGGTCAATTCATCGGTATGAAGGATTGCCCGACCACCGGTTGGCCTGCGGACAACATCCCAGCTATTGGCTGTGAGCTGATCTACATCAACATCAGAATAATCCTGGCTGTATCCCAGTGATAAGCAAGGTGTCTCCCAACTGTAAAGGCGCAGGGTTGGGGGAGCCTTTCCATGTTCCACCGCGGCCAAGATAGCTGAATCTATTGCCATGTTCCGTGCGCCAGCCATTGGTTCAGAGAGGATCAAGCGCCAGGAGGTCTGTGAGAAAGTCGGTGTCATAGGGGGAATTATAGCTTATCCATCCTTGAAGACATGCAAAAAATCGATCCCGTAATAGTAGAAGTTTCAACAAAAAAACGTCCAGGTGGGGGTTTAACCTTGTGAAACTGTTAGCTTTACTCCAAAATAGCCCTTTTAGTGGTTTTTTCCTTGCAAAAAACAGCACTTTCATATATACTGTGGGTAAATTGTGGGTGAAAGTGGTAAATAGTGGTTCGCCGGGAAACCGGCGATC
>CAZOUN010000092.1:0-9963 GCA_964582965.1 uncultured Anaerolineales bacterium
GCCCATATCGCAAATCGTAATATTGTCTGTCCAGGGGGATACCAACTACATGCGTCGGGCTATGCTTGCTGGAGCAAGGGACTTCTTAACTAAACCTCCCAAGAGCGACGAATTGGTATCTGTCATCAGAAGAGCAGGGGCTAAGGCAAAAGCTATCAGGTCTGGTGTCAATTATATAGGAAGGGGAACTGGAACTTTGAAGGATCCCCGGGGAACTACGATCCAGCTGTCAGGTATGGGCAAGATCGTAGCTGTTTACAGCCCAAAGGGTGGTGTAGGTACAACGACAATTGCTACAAATCTAGCGGTCACCCTTCATAGTGCAGAAACGCCTGCGGTGATTGTTGATGGAAGTCTGGAATTTGGTGATGTGCAAGTATTTCTGAATGAAAGGGGAAGGACATCGATAATTGACCTGACTCCAAATGCGGAACAATTGGATGCGGAATTAGTAGAGGATGTAGTACTTCACCATAAAGATTCCGGCATAGACATTGTTTCAGCGCCACCTAACCCGATCGATGCTGAACAAGTAAAGGGAAGTGACTTTGTTAAAGTCCTTGAATTTTTGGTCAGGTTATATTCATACGTGATCGTGGATACTCATTCATATCTTTCAGATGTGACCATCGATACTTTGGACGCTTGCGATTTAATGGTTATGGTTTCTTCTCAGGATATACCTTCGATTATCAATACTCGATCAATGCTGCAGCTCCTGGTAAATTCATTAGGTGTGCAGAAGAATAAGATCTTGCTGGTTATGAATCGGTTTGATAAACAAGTTGCTATCTCGCCCGATAAAGTGAGCCACAATCTTGGTCATAAAGTTTCATCCGTTATCGTAGAGGACAAAGAAGTAGTAGTCCCGGGTGTAAACCGGGGCGTTCCTTTTATGCTGGGTGAGGGAAAATCAAAAGAAATTGGAAAAGGAATAATGGAATTAGTTGGTAAGGTACGAGAACAATTAGCACAGCTGGAACAGAATCCAGCACAAGATATGTAGCGACTAAATTGATTTACTAATAGGTATTTAGTTAGGACTGATAAATATGTCATTATTAAAGCGAATTGAACAAGGCAAACAATCAGGCGAAGAGGATCCATCTTTAGGTAGTGGTGGTTCCAGGCTAGGATCTTTGGAAGCAAGGCGAGTTTCACCTCCGCGGAAAGACGCCCAGGATGAAACTTACGCCGATTTAAAGGTGCGTGTTCAGAACAGATTATTAGCTGAGCTTGACCCATCAATTGATGTATCAGAAGTGGAAAAAGTAAGAGGAACGATTCGGGATTTATTCGAGCAAATCCTGACGGAAGAAAGCATTGTACTTTCAAGGCAAGAAAAACATAGATTATTTGAACAGATATCAGCTGAAATTCTTGGGTTTGGTCCCTTGCAGCCCCTTCTGGAAGATAACGATATTACAGAAGTAATGGTAAATGGAGCCAAGAGCTGCTATTTTGAAAAAGCAGGTAAGATTAATCGGGCTCCAATCACTTTCGAAAGTGATGAACATGTCATGCGTATTATCGATCGTATTGTTGCCCCGCTGGGTAGGCGGATTGATGAATCAAGTCCCTATGTGGATGCCCGCTTGCCGGATGGCTCCCGTGTTAATGCTGTGATTCCTCCTATATCGCTGGTAGGACCTTGTTTGACAATCCGAAAATTTTCCAAGGACCCATTCACGGTCGAGCAGCTGATAGATTTTGGGAGCCTAACGCCCAGTTCAGTATTATTTATGGAAGCAGCAGTAAAATCCAGGTTTAACCTTGTAATCTCTGGTGGTACTGGTTCGGGAAAAACTACCCTGTTGAATGTGTTATCTGGGTTCATCCCGAATGACGAGAGGATCATCACAATAGAGAACGCCGCAGAGCTCCAAATGAGGCAAGATCACGTGGTGACGCTTGAATCCCGACCACCTAATATCGAGGGCAGGGGCGAGGTAACTATCAGGCAGCTTGTAATGAACACCTTGCGTATGAGGCCAGATCGTATCATCGTGGGTGAGATCCGTGGTGAGGAATCGTTGGACATGCTTCAGGCTATGAATACGGGTCATGATGGCTCATTGACTACTGCCCACTCGAACTCACCCCGTGATACTCTCTCAAGAATTGAAACCATGGCATTAATGGCGGGTATGGACTTGCCGGTAAGGGCAATCAGGGAACAGATTGCATCTGCTATCGATCTGATCATTCACCAGAGCAGGATGATGGATGGAACCAGAAAAGTGACTAACATAACCGAAGTGATCGGCATGGAAGGTGATGTCATCACTATGCAGGATATATTCAGGTTTGAACAAACTGCAATTGAGGAAGGTAAGGTGCTTGGGGAATTAGTTCCGACCGGATTGCGCCCAAAATACATGGATAAAATTGAAGCCCATGGCATTCATCTACCGCCATCGATTTTCTCAAAACGCGGTGGAGTTTAGATTCCTGATAGATAACAGAGGCTAATCTCCATGATGACTACAATTCTTATTATCGGCGGTGCAATAGCAGGGGTATTACTCGTTGCCGGTATTATCATAACCATACGAGACGAACAAAACGTACTGGATGATCGGTTTTCTCATTACGTAGAAGAAGAATTTGAAGATGCCGTAGCGCTAGCTGAAGACCAAAAAACTTCTTTTTTTGCAGAGTGGGTGGACAATCGATTAGAGGGCTCAAAATTTGGTGACAAGATTGCCACTAACTTGGCCCAGGCTGATTTAAAACTAAGACCGGCGGAATATGTCGCAGCAATGGTTATCGCTGCTTTTTTGCTTGGATTTTTTGCATGGGCAATTGGCGGTCAAGAAATAGTTTCAGCCATGATAGGAGCGGTATTAGGTTCTATGGCACCCCGTATGTATATGAGGCGCCAGCAGAACAAGCGATTGGTCACATTCGGTAATCAGCTCCCGGATATGTTGAACCTGGTGGTAAATGGATTACGAGCTGGCTATTCCACCATGCAAGCCATGGAAGCAGTAAGCAAAGAACTGCCTCCCCCGCTGTCTGTGGAGTTTGCCAGGGTCGTGAAAGAAATGCAGCTTGGTATAAGCATGGAAGACGCATTAAGTAACTTGCATCGGCGCATCCCCAGTGATGACCTTGATCTAATAATCACGGCGATCAACGTCCAGCGTGAGGTCGGTGGTAACCTCGCTGAAATCCTCGATACGATATCCTACACTATCCGAGAACGAATTAAAATCAAAGGTGAAATTAAGGTAATGGTATCACAGGTGATTTACTCTGGACGTTTTCTGGCAATGCTACCGCTGATATTGATGGGTTTGTTATGGTTCGCGAATCGGGATTATTTGATGACGTTTTTTAAACCCGGCAACCTGCTTTGTGGTGGCGGGATGTTAGGGCTTGCAGGTGTTATGGTTTTATCAGGTTATATAGCAATGAACAAGCTAGCCGATATCGAAGTATAGGAAAAACGGAGATAGAACTGAATATTTACATTTGGGTTTTCATTGGAATAATAATTGTCATGGCAGTGGCTCTCGTTGCCGTTGGTTTAAGAAACCGGCAGGAGGAAACACCATTAGACGACAGGCTTAATGAATATATTTCAAGGGGCGAAGAAGTTACGCTTGAAGAAGTAGAGCTTTCTCAACCGATCACCGAGAGGCTTATCGTTCCAATTGTACAAAAAATTGGCGAACTAACCGAAAGGTTCACTCCTCAAAATGCTGTTGAACAAACCGAGAAAAAGCTTGAATTGGCCGGCAATCCTCCAGGTATAGATCCAACAATGTTTTGGGCATCACGTTTTATTGCAGCGGTAGGTGTTGGCGGTTTATTGTTATTTGTTTTTTCAATGGGCACAATTGATTGGTCTTGGGGTAGAAAACTGCTGCTCACCGTTGTATTTTCACTGGTTGGGTTTTTTATGCCCCAACTACTGCTCCAAAGCAAGATAAATACCCGGCAGGACGAGATTCGAAAATCAATGCCAGATGCGTTAGATTTATTGACTATCTGTGTACAGGCAGGCCTGGGGTTTGATGCAGCAATGTCGCGCATAGCAGAGAAATGGGAAGATGCGCTGGCTGACGAGTTTCAGAGATCACTGCGAGAAATTCAGTTAGGTAATGTAAGGCGCGTGGCTTTGAGAAATATGGCAGACCGTATAGGTATTTCCGAAATGACTAGCTTTGTCGCAGCAATCATTCAAAGCGAGCAATTGGGTGTGAGTATGGCAAAAGTTCTCAGGATCCAGTCAGATCAAATGAGAACTGTGAGGAGACAGAGAGCTGAGGAGAAAGCCCAGCAGGCACCCGTTAAAATGCTATTCCCTATGGCGATGTTGATCTTTCCGTCACTCATGATCATTCTGCTTGGCCCTGCAGCATTACAGCTGATGGACTCAGCTCTGTCCGGAATGTTCGGGTGATAAAGAAAAAGATAATAAACATGATTGAGACGAAATAAGTGATCTAATCCGGGAGGATTAAGTATTGCAGTCTAGATTTTTTAGAGCGGGTTGGAAAATCCTTGATATATTATTTCCGCCATGTTGTGCGGGATGTGGAGAGTGGGGGGAGAGATACTGCCACACCTGCTTAAAAAGTACACGAACTATTAACTCCAACATTTGCAAAATATGCGGTGAACCAATGAACCGAGCAGCCAGTTCGGTTTGTGAGCGCTGTAAAACGTCTGATATATTCTTTTCCGCAACAAGTTCGTGGGCGTTATTCGAAGATCCTCTAAAAAGAGCTATACACAACCTAAAATATAAACGGAATATTGGACTTGGAGAAGTTTTTGCTGAACCTTTGACAAAATTGTTTTTCGGCTGTGATTGGCATGTAGATCTGATTACCGCTGTTCCACTAGATCGAGATAGAAGGCGCGAAAGGGGATTTAACCAATCAATAATGCTGGCTCGTCCTATTAGCTGGTTAACAAAAATTCCTCTAAAAGAGAATGCAATCGCTAGGTCGAGGATTACTAGATCGCAGGTTGGGTTGTCGAGGGAAGAACGAAAAAAGAATATGTCCGATGCGTTTAAAGGCGCGCCAGAGATTGTCTCAGGGAAGATCATTCTGATAATTGACGATGTTATAACAACTGGATCTACGATAAATGCTTGTTCAAAAGCAATGATTGAGTCCGGTGCTGAGCGCGTATTTGGGTTGACGCTAGCCAGATCTGCCCAATTGTAAAATATAGTGGTGTTACGATTAGGAAAAGGAGGTTTAAATGGCTATAGAAGTAAAGATATACGGACGAAATATTAATATTAGTGACAATCTGACAGAACAAATTCAAAGAAAAGTATCGGGATTGGATCGTTATTTAGATGATATTGTTGAGGCTCGCGTTGATTTGGCGTCCACTAACGCTCGCAGTGCGGAAGAACGCGAAGTGGTTCAAATTACTGTTCAGGGCAAAGGGTTTATATTAAGGGCAGAAGAGCGTTCATCAGATACGATTAACGCTCTGAATTTAGCCGTTGACACAATTCAAAGTAGAATTGAACGTTATAAAGGGAAGAGGAACAAGCGCCGGAAACAGGGGGCAGATCAAAAAGAGGTTCTTGAAACCGAAGAAGATGAAGACCCGGAAAAGACTCCAGTTATTGCCAGGAGGAAACAATTTTCATTGAGGCCAATGGATGAATGGGAAGCCATCGATCAAATGGAACTTTTAGGTCATACAAACTTTTTTGTTTTTTACAACGCCCAAACGGAAGCAATCAATGTCATTTATCGGAGGTATGATGGCACGTTGGGGTTGATCCAACCTTATGTTGGATAATCTTATCGGAGATAAACAGGCGAAGGGCTTATGCCCTTCGCCTGTTCTGTTAACGAAATAGAAGAATAGTAAAAAGAATCATACCTTGACGGTTATAATTGCTTCATCTAAATATTTTATAATGAAGAATTAAATTTGGCGAAAAGGAGCCATTTATGCATGAAGATAATGAAATTCTTGAGCGTATAGCTGGATTATTGAAAGAGGATATTGATGGGGAATATATCATAGACGCGGTAAAGGGTATTTTGAAGGCTATTGGTGAAGATCCATTACGGGAGGGGCTATTAAAAACACCCGAGCGCGTTGCAAAAGCATACGATGAGCTCTTAAGCGGTTACAGAACTGACCCGATTGACTTGTTGAACGAAGCAATATTTGAAGTATCTTACGACGAAATGGTTATAGTGAGGGATATAGAATTTTACAGCATGTGTGAGCATCATATGCTGCCGTTCCTGGGGAGAGCTCATGTGGCTTATTTACCAAAGGGAAAAGTTATTGGATTGTCAAAAATTCCGCGGATAGTAGATATGTTTGCCAGACGGTTACAGGTGCAAGAACGGATGACCAGGCAAATTGCTGACCTTGTTGATGAGCTATTGCATCCAAAAGGTGTGGCCGTTGTTGTGGAAGGTTTGCATCTGTGTTCTGTAATGCGTGGGGTAAAAAAACATGATGCTAGAATGACGACTTCATCAATGTCTGGTGCATTCAGAAATAATTTACCGACAAGGCAGGAGTTCCTGGATAATATTTCCAGGGGGGCAAAACCACTTCAATTCTAGGTTATCAGGAAGAGATATCTGATCGTATTTGAATGTTGATCCCAGGCAGAAGCCTTTTGGCTGCCTGGGATATTTTTTCACCGGATTCTGGATTTACAAAGTTTGGAAGGATTTCCGCTGCGGGTAAGGCGACGTGGGCCTGGGTCCAGAGTTCCGGATCAATAACAGATCCATTGTAGATAATGACGTCGAGGTCGATAGTGCGATCCATATATTTATCAGCGGATCTGATTCGTTTAAGCTGCTCTTCTATTGGAGAGAGGATATTTCCCCTGAGATTATTCAGGGTTTTGTCGGTCTCGATAAGGACAGCTGAATTTAGATAATCAGGACCACTGCTTCCTACTGCCGGTGATCCGTAAATAGATGATGTATTGCAGATAGCCACATGAGCTCCCAAAAGGCGAAGAGCTTTGAGAATATTATGGTTAGGATTGAGATTGCTGCCCAATCCAATCAAAGCCTGGTTTACTAACTGATCAGTTTTCTCTTTCAACTTCTACTCCGACCGATCCGGCAAAACGAACCGCGCCGGGTTTTTCAACTCTAACAATAACTTTAAATACCCCTTTTGTCTCAAGGCAATATTTTGCAATATCGTCAGCCAGAGCTTCAACGGTCAAGCGTTCACATTTTTCTGCGAGTGATTGGGCTCCTTTGGCGACAGTTTTATAGTCTATGCTGTCATCAATATTGTCGGTAGTTCCGGCTTTGGATAGATCACCAAACAAAACAATATTGATAAGGATTTCCTGGAGTTTGTCTCTTTCCCAATCGTAAACGCCAATCACACCACGAGCGACAAGGTCTTTGATAATTACTTTATCCATTCCGTTCTCCTTAACGTGTTATTTTAAACTAAATGGCGTCCTCCATCCAGGTGGATGATTTCGCCAGTGATATAGTCGGGTCCTGAAAGCAAAAACATCACAGTCTCTTCCAACTCGTGAATCGTGGCCCAACGAGGAATCGGCAGTCCATGCGTGATCTCGGATGCTGGAGCGCCGTCGCTAGGGGGTAATATTGCTCCTAAGGCGATTCCGTTCACAGAAATATTTGGAGCCAGACTGATAGCCAGCGATTTTGTCAATGCCGCTAATCCAGCTTTGCTAACGGTATACGGCAAGTGGTTAGCTCCGGGTTTTAGCGCTCTCCAGTCGAGCATGTTTACGATCCTGCCTTTTTTTCCAGAACTCACTGATTTTGCAAACGCCTGGCTGATCAAAAAAGGGGCTTCAAGGTTAATTGATTGGTGCTTGCGCCAATCCTCAGCACGGGTTGTTTCCCAATCAAGCTGTGAAAAGATCGAGGCATTATTAAATACAGCGTCGATTTTATAGCTGCCAAATACCTGCCCGATGAATTCATTTGTGGATTCCGGGAGAGAAAAATCAGACTGGAAAATTTCGGATGTTTGGCCAATGACCTGAATCTCATTTTGAAGGGACTTGGCTTCTGAGGCTGAATTATTGTGGTGAATAAGAACATCACCTCCTTCTCTCGCAACGAGAAGAGAAAGAATCCGTCCGATTCTTTTTGCCCCGCCTGTGATCAAGATTTTCTTACCCTTGAGTCTCATTCTGCTCCTTAGTGGGTGGGGTAACCGATCTAAAATTCAGCAACAATAACGCAGCCAGTAATAGCAGCCAATACATCACCTGTTCAATTCTAAAGCCAGATATTAATGGTAATCCTGATTCTTGGAAATGTGTGAAGAATATCAGGTAGCTGAGAGTGGAGACTGAAAAGAGTAAGAAAGTAATCCCGGGAGGTTTGGTCTTAGATGGCGCGAAAACGAGGACGAAACCTAACACGATCAGGGCGAAGGCAGCCTTATATAGCTGTACCGGATGGCGAACGGCACCCCACAAATAAATGCCCCACGGGCAGTCTGTCACGATGCCATAACCATCTCCTGATGAAAAACGAGATAAGAAATAGGAAGCGAATAATGCCCCAAGGAAAAGAGTCAGGCTGTCAAGAAACGCCCAATTATCTATTTTTTGTTTGGTAACTACTAAAAATGCAGCACTGCATCCAATTATTAATCCTCCTACGGGATCAAGAAGCGCAGGATTCAACGAGAAAATGGATATGAGGTCACCTTTGAAAGCGGTTGGAAATCCGGCGATATAGGAAATTCGAGCTCCAAGGAGGGCTGATGCTGTACCTATCCAGAGGGCTCGATCTATGAGTTCTGAGTCGGTTGAAAAAATACTAGCCTTCTTGTCTAATAAATAACTACCGACAAGATAACCGATGATTAGGATAAAAGCCGGAGTGGGAAGGGATAGAGGTCCTATGTTGATTACTGGGAACATGAGTTAGTCCGATAAGAGTTGGTTTGCCTGAATTCGCAATAACGATATTGGTATCGGGCCGCCGATAATTATCTCTTTAATGACACCGTTTTTATCAATGAAATAGGTAGTGGGAAGGGAATGGATCAGATAATCTCTCGAAACCGAGCCTGTTGAATCTAGAGGAATTGGAAAAGTTATCCCATGTTGTTGAATAAATCGAGAAACGTCGCTCTGAGAATCCTGATCCGTCGCATTGATAGCAATTATCTGCAGGTCAGTTGCTTGATATTCCTGGAAGGCTTGTTCGAACGCCGGCATTTCAGCTTTACAGGGAGGACACCACGATGCCCAAAAATTTAGGATAACGGGTTTGCCTTTGAGGTCTAAAAGTCCTATTTCTTGAGAATCGAGGCTGGATAAATTGAAATCTGGCGCTAAAAACCCTACCTGGGCTGCTTCAACTGTAGCGTCTGGATTTATATCGACTGGAAGCCTGGAAAATGAGATCCAGAACAGTCCGGCTGCCAGGATCGCTGCTGATAAAGGAATTCTGAGATTATTCAAGTAAGTTTTCAACTGTAAATCACATCCAATACTATGTAAGTTGATTATAACCGACAGATCTTATTCCTAAAAAGGAGGGCTGCCAGTTATTGATGTGGTTTGTAAGGCAATACTTACAAGAAATATTGTATAAAAGAAAGGTAGATCTTAGAGGTGTTTATGAGAAAAAATAATAAAATACTGACCTTAATAATTGTTGCGTTGCTTTTGGCAGGTGTTGTTTTTGTATATATTGTTACTGGACGTAGCGATGGGACAGAACAGATTGTGGATCGATCCGATCCCACCGTGGCTGTCCAAATAGCTAATACGGAAATCCCGGCAACGGATATTCAGGCCGCTGGTGAACCAACCCAGGCAGAAGTTATGGAAGAGCAAGTAGTTCCAACGCCTAGAGTTGGTTTGCAAAGCACAGATCCATCGACTGTAAACCTTGCATCAGGACAGATCCAACTGGTTGAAGTTTTCGCATTCTGGTGAGGGACTTGCCAAAGTATGGCGCCCATCGTGCATGGGCTCGAAGTAGA
>CAZOUN010000093.1:0-9932 GCA_964582965.1 uncultured Anaerolineales bacterium
CTCCAGGTGGACCGTTCATGAGTACATTATGATTCCCGGCTGCGGCTATTTCAAGAGCCCGCTTTACATGTTCTTGACCTTTGATCTCCTGAAAATCGGTTTGGGTTTCAAGCTCGGGAAGTTCGTTGATGGATATGTTTTGATAGGGAGTAATGGTTTGGGCCCCGATCAGATGCTGGGTTAATTCAAAAAGGCTGTGGACTGGAAGGACCTCTAGATCCGGGATTAGTGCGGCCTCGGGAGCGTCCTCTGCCGGCACACAGATAGTTTTGAATCCCTCATCCCTCGCCATGGCAGCCATGGGCAGCAAACCTGGTGTATGGCGGACAGTGCCATCCAGGGACAGCTCACCAACCACGATCATCTCATCCACGGCATCAGGCGGGATCAGGCCGGTGGTGATTAAAATACCCAGGGCCATGGGCAGGTCATAGGCAGGACCTTCCTTACGAACATTGGCCGGGGCCAGATTGATAACAAGCGATTTGCGAGGGAAACTTGTGGGCAGATTCTTGATGGCTGCCCGGATACGTTCGCGGCTTTCTTTTACGGCCGTATCCGGGAGTCCCACCACGTTGATGTAACCTAATCCATAACTTGTGTCAACTTCTACTTCAATTAAGACCCCCTCCAACCCCAGCACGGCGCAGGAGTAAACGCGTGAAGGCATGGTTTCAGTGTATATAGATACGAGCGCCCTGTCAACGGGTAGGCTGGAACGCTTTCCTTAGATTTTTATTGGTTGGCGAGGAAATTTTCAGCTGTCTCAATCCTCTCCTGGGTGTATTGAATTAACCCGTTTACGGACTTGTCAAAGGCCTGGGTGGAACTGATTTGAGTAAATTCCTGACCTTCTTCCATCACATAGGGGGAAATTAGAGAATGATAGTACTGGTAGGTTTCTGCCATCTCTTCCATAACAAAACCATCTGCCAGGAATTTATCCATATAGGACTGATACGTCTGATAATAGATGGGATCATCCCGCAGGTAACTCACCAGCGGCCAGTTATTGCCAACCCCGCTTAGATCTAATTCCAGGGCACTTCTATCTCTCATCTGCCCCGATGATTTTAAGGACTCGTTATTGTCCCATGGGATCCAGACTAATAGGCTTGTGTCTGGGTCGTTATACAAGTAGTAATTATGCTGCATCACACCATAGGTATCCCAATTTTGGATCACAGTATTCACGGCCAGCCAGTTAAGGAAGGTATCCACGTCGAATACGGCTTCTAAATTCTCCCTCCAACTTTCCGGATCTGAGAACCGGGTTTGATCATGCAAGATATCAAATAGTGCCAGTATGTCGCTGTAATCACCTTCGTCATTGTTGGTTTCCTTGTCAAAGGAAGCTTCTGAAAATGAACCGGCTGCAAAAGTTGCCCCTGAGCCTTCTGGTTTGTATACATTTCCGCTGTCATCGCTAAACTGGGTTTCGATCAGGGTGTCATCCACGACTTCTGCTGCGGTATAGAGCCCAAAATAAATCGGACCCTCGCCATAATCAATATTTACTGCATAGTACGCTGTCTGCGCGGAAGGCATTCCCGCTTCCCTGAACAGATCCGCGGCTATTTTTTCCCTCAGCAGTGAATCATCCCGATAATTGGATGCAAAACTTAATTGTTTGAATCCGTAAAAACGCTGGTCCTCCGTTTCGGAATACTCATCTTCATACTGATCAAAGTCCAATTTGAAGGGAAGTTTTAGTGAACCACTGCTCCAGGTTGATCGCAGGCTGGAATTGCCCTTAAAACGGATGCCAATATGTTCCCAGCTTTCTTCGTCAAAAGAAAACTCCGCTTCCACCCAGACGGGATTTTGATCATCTGCGTCACCAATAATCCCAGCACCAGGTCGCCCCGGCATCATCTGATCTGCGGGTGGGTTCTGTCCATCAGCGGCAGGTTTCTGTCCCTCTCCCGGTGCCTGCACCGGCCTACCAGCAAGTCCAGCCCGCTGCCCACTGCCCTGTTCGCCATAGATAGCTGTCATATCTTCCATCATCAAAGACCAGTTATCTGGTGAGATCGTAATCGTAATTTCATTAACTGTATCCTGAGGGAACACTACGTCGTAGTCGTGCCCATCGTTTTCTAGGTCCTGGTCAGGATCATCCAGCCTGCTTTCAGAAGAGGAGTCGATTTCCCCGGAAGGTATGTTTTCTATACTATCAATTGAATCTGCCGCTGCTGGCGCGCTGCAGGCGGAAACCAATATTATCGTGATCAATATAGATAAGAGGATAGATTTATATTTTTTCATCTTTTTTCCTTATGAAAGGTTGATTTGGGAATAATGAACCCTGCTTAATTTAGGTTTTATCCGTTTCTTCCGGGATCTGCAATCTATTCAATTGTTCGCCGTTGTCATAGTAGACCCGGATACTGGCAGTGTCGCGTAGAAAATTGATTTTTCCGACTTCCAGGCGTCTGATGATCAACCCGGTTCTTTCTTCAAGATCTTCCATTAATAGGCCGTAGTTTTCCGGCCGGATGAGATTGATCTTTTCGTAAGTAATGGTTTTTGATGACTCGAAAGCAAACCCCCATTCGTTTTCAAGGATAGATAGGATTAAGATCACCGATAGATTTGCTATCAGTAATTTCGCCCAATGATCTCCGGTTGCCGCTGAAGCATTCATAACTGGCAGGGCAGCAATAATGAACAGGTAGGTCATTTCCCGGATAGGAATAGGGTTGGTCCGATACCTTAATACCGAGAAGATAGCAAAAAGGCCAAAACCTACCCCGATACTCATCTCCACACTGGCCATCATGCTTACTACAAAGAAGATGATCAGGTTGAATGCTAAGAAAGTGAAAACATATTTTTTGCTGCGGTGTTTTGGATAGTAGATCCAGCGCACTATGATAATTGACGTGACCAAATTCAGCCCAAGGGCGATTAGAAAATCACTGAGTCCGTTCATTTGTAATATCTCCTCCCAGCAGGTTGCTGATACGATGAAGAATGGGTTTAAAACGATTGTGTTTGATCTCCGGGAATAACAAACTGATCCCGATACAGTATTTACTGAAAGGAGAAGGGCGAACTCCTCCCCTTTTCATTCGGTTCATGAAGGGGGAATTGGGATTGTAGACTGCCTGTTTAATTTCTGCTATCATCAATCCTTCCAAATCTCGGCTGAGGTTCCCATTGGAATAATTCAGCTGGCTGTCCAGGGTAACCCTCTCCAGGCCGTCGTTCTTTACCAGGGTTGTCCGGGTATACCAGACCTCTAGCTTGGGATCAAGCTCTGCCAGGGAGCAGGGTACATTTGCTGATAAGAATGTATTCTCATTATCAAGAAAGTGATCCAGGTTGCGTTCAGTTTGGATCCTGCTCTTTCTGGTCCTCTTCCGGTTATCTTTATATTTCACTTCCAGGAAGTTAGCCTTTGAGTCAAGATAAGTCCGTTGGCGGATCTTCCACCGTCGGCCAGAGCCATTTTGATGCTGCTGGAAGAAATGGAAATCGGAAGTATCGTAATATTCCGTCCGATAACTGCAGATTCGCTGCCCCGTGATCTCTAAGACCCGGTAATAGCTTTCAAGTTCAGAGAGAAAACCGAGAACCTGATCTCCGTGGAAGATGTACTTGGTTTCCTGGCGATCCATCAGGGAAGCTTTCCCCACTTCTTCGAGTGAGATAGGGGAAAATTGGTTCAACCTCGACTGAAACGAGCCCAGAACGTTATCCAATACCGGAAAAATATTGGCCTCTTGGTATTGCAGGGTATCTTGTTCTCTTAATATCATATTGTTCATACCTGATCCTTTTAAATCTGTTCTCAGGATAACAATTAATTGTTAAGAAATTTTTAGGTTGATGTAAAAAAGAAGTGGAGATAGGAAATAGAGACTGTGTTTTCGGTGCCCGGATAACCCTGTTGGCTCAGAAGAGTAGGTGATGAATCCGTGCTACAATATCGGTATCATGGCAGATAAGAAAAAAGCCCCTGCGGGCTCATTTTTTTGGCAGATCATATTTCCAGCGTTAATTGGAACGCTGCTGATCCTGTTAGTGGGGATCATGGTTGTTTTGTATACTAGCCCAGGGATAATTTCCAGATTCGCGGAAATATCCACGGTGTTGTTAGTCATTCCGGTTTTATTCAGCTCGTTAATATTGATGCTGTTGCTGGTGGCGCTGATTGTCTTGGTCATAAAAATCATCCAGGGTTTGCCTTCCATTACTGGATGGGTATTGGAAAAGCTGGAATGGGTCCAGAAAAGTATCCAGGTAGTTTCAGAAAATGCGGTTGTGCCAGTCGTTCGCCCCGCTGCCCTTCTGGCAGGATTCCGGCGCTTCTTCTCAAAAGATAACTCTGATATTCAGATTGATTGATAAAGGTGGTAAGCTGTTATGAATGTTGAAAATCAGGATCAGGAAAAACAATCCAGTAATTTTATCTTCATTATCCTGGGAGCTGTGCTGGGTGCGGTCACGGGTGCCGGTGCGGGTTTTTTACTTGCTCAGCGGATAGAAGAAGGTGAGGAAATTCAACTCACTGCTGGTGATGGGATCAAAATCGGGGGATCCATTATTACTTTCTTGAGGCAAATTTCCAGCCTGGGCAACCAGTAAAAATTTGAGGATCATTTCTCATTTATGGCTCACCGCAATCCCACACCCCGGGATGTCTTTGTGGGGGAATTCCGTCGGGAATATTATTTAACTGCTGAAGAAGATTGGATCCTGGACACACCTGGGGGCAATGCCCTTTATGCCGCCGTGGGATATCTGGTCTGGGAAAAAGACCAAACACCAGGAATACTAACCCGGGTTGGGGAAGATTTCCCACAAACCTGGCTAGAAGACTTTTCCAATCATGGAATTGATGTGAATGGAGTGGTTGTCCTCCCTCAGGCAGTAGACTTGAGAGCTTGTATTATCCAACAACAAAATACAACCGATCTGGTTGGAAACCCTATTCCCCATTTATCGCGTCTTGGTTTAGCCATGCCGCCCGGTCTTATTGGTTATCAGGATCTGGATCAAAAACCGAGTAAACGCCGTGCCGCTAAAATTACTGCTATTCATGGAAGTGATGTGCCTGATGGTTACCTGGGTGCAACAGCAGCCCATCTCTGCCCGTTAGATTATTTATCCCACAATCTGCTCCCTGCGCTGCTTCGGCAGCGGGGTTTCTCAATTATCACTCTTGATCCCTCTTCTTCTTATATGGATTCTGCCTATATGGGAGATATCCCGGCGTTGATTACTGGTTTGACTGCTTTTATGCCAGAAGATAGAGATCTGCTCAACCTCTATAAAGGAAGATCAGCAGATCTTTGGGAGATTGCAGCTGACCTGGGCCGTTTCGGTTGTGAGCTGGTGATCATCAAACGCGGTGCTGCCGGGCAGTATTTGTACGATACTGCATCGGGTAGAAAATGGGAGATCTCGGCGTACCCTTCCAGGGTTAAAAATCCAGGTGGTATCGGCAGTGCTTTTTGTGGCGGTTTCCTGGCTGGTTATCGGAAAACATTTGATCCCCTTCAAGCAGTCTTATATGGCAATGTAGCTGCTTCACTGGTGATTGAAGGGGCGGGTCCATTTTTTGCTCTGCAGGCCTTACCGGGATTGGCTGAAGCTCGACTGGAGTATATTCAGGGAGCCGTGCGAGAGGTTTAATTCCGTAAATAGTAGGTCGATTATCGGGGACCGTGGGGGCGACGAGATGCGTCGCCTTTTTTCTAATCTGCCTGTCATCCTGGCCATGACTCCGAGAGAAGCTGAGGAGGAAAGGGAAGGATCCACCAGACGATCAAATATCTGAGCCAATACTCAATACAAAGCTAAACCCATTCATATGGAATGTGGATTTGGATTCTTCGCATACGCTCAGAATGACAATCATGAATGAATTCAAGTAAATTTACATTTGGATGATTGGCCCGGCAAATACTCAAGCCTGATTACTTACTCCATTTTCGTGGTTGAATATCTAAAAAGCCTTCATTATTGAACAACCCTGATAATTCCTTAGTTTCACCTGCCATCACTTTGCTGTTTGCAAAAAACGGAAAGTCAAAATTGGTGCTGTCTCCGGCCTTTTTTCCTGGAATGGGCATTAATCGGGCGGTGAGGGGTTTATTTAACCTGAGTGAGAGAGCTGCCAGGTCCATCAATATCGAACTGATCTGGTCAGCTGTGATATCTCCAGGTAGAGGGACTGTGTCCAACCCGGTACCACACACCGCGGAATATAGCAGCAGGTCTTTAATTGTAAGGGAGCCCTCAGCCGCGCGTTCTGCGAGCACTGAATCTTCCAGAACTGGCAGCATTAAGCCGCTGAACCCGGTCCGTTGAATATTTGCACGGTCAATTGTGTCAGCCAGAAAAGCGGCAGCTGCCAGGGATCCGTGCTGCCCAATTTTCCTCAAGCCAAGATTTTCCAGGGCCCCACCTATCGATAAACCATTTTCCGGAAACGGGGCTAATGAGTAGTCGATTCCTGTAAACTCCGCCTCAGTAGTTTTCTCGATATGGTCGGCCAGAGGTGCTAATCTGGCATTAAGATCTTCAAGTCGCCTAATTAATCCCTTCCGGGCCTCTTCAAAAGAGGAAGCATCAGAAAAAGTCTGAACCGCAAGGTCCGCGCCTTCAACGGCAAAGGCGAATGAGGATCGGCCATTGTTGCTATAAGCAGCGGGGAAAAAAGGAGCGCCGGCTGAGACATTTCCTAGGGCAGCGAAATACAAGTTGGAAAACCCATTTGGATCCAACGGTGTTAACCGGTGGATGACTTCGCCACAGCTTCTAACAGCAGGAAGGGATACTCCTTTTTCAGGGTCAGTCATCAACCCGGAACAAAAAGTGTTCTCTGTTGAATCGATTAATTCCGGTATCAAAGCATAACTGTCAGGGTAATCTGGCATGGCGGGCCCCAACGAGATGTATTCGTACCCCATACTGTTCAGGGTTCTTTCTAACAGGATGGCATAATCTATCACTTGGCCTGCCCGCATACCTTTTAGAAGAACTGGAAAGGGAATTGTGGCGAAACGAATCGTCTGCACTGCAAATTTGGAATCCTGGAATACAGCTTGTACTTCCTGGTTGAATTTCTCAGCCCGGATGAGGAATTTTGGATCAATGGGTGATCCGGGGTTGTCAAATAGCGTCACTGAACGAATTTTCATAATATTTAATCCAGGCTCAATAATTAAGAGTTAATGTCTTTTTCAGCAGGCGATTGATTTTGGTCTCTGCGGTAATTTTCCCTGATCATGTCAATACTCGTAAAGCTGCCCTTTTTCTCTTTTACATACCAATACAACCATCCATTAGCAGGTTTGCCATTCAGGATGTGTTTGGTTGTTTGGTGAATAGACCCTTCGAATTTTCCAAAAAGCAGGATCCCGTTGGGTTTGACTTTCGCTGTCATGGTCGGATCCTGATTAAAATATAGAGATTGTCCGGGATTGATGTAACCAGTTTCGAGTAATCGCGAAAATGGAACCCGGGGTGCAAGCCGTTTTTCATCCCTGAGAACAAAGGCTTCGGGACTGTACTCTTCGATCTTGATCTGTTTTATCCGCTCCTGAGCAATGGGTATGTAAGTGGGGTTGCTCTCGATGCCGATCCAATTTCGCTGCAGGATCTTTGCGGCTGCTCCTGATGTACCAGTCCCGAAGAAAGGATCTAGTACTACATCTCCTGGGTTAGTGGATGCCAGTAAAACGCGGTAAAGCAAGGAGAGTGGTTTTTGGGTTGAATGAGCGCTTTCGCCGTTGACCCGGATGCGTTCTTTTCCCTTGCATATAGGCAGCTTCCAGGTGCTGCGCATCTGTTTCCCATCGTTAAACGGCTTCATAGCGTGATAGTTAATGGTGTATTTGCATTTTTTGTTCTGTTTGGCCCAGATCAGAGTTTCGTGGGCATTTGTAAACCGAACGCCCTTAAAGTTGGGCATTGGATTGGTCTTTTCCCAAATGATCTCATTGATCACCCAAAAACCTAAATCTTGGAGAGATTTTCCGACCCGATAAATATTATGATAAGTGCCGATGACCCAAAGCGCTCCCTCGGGTTTTAACACGCGGCGGGCAGCTGTTAACCAGGTTGCCGTAAATTCATCATAAACCTGGTAATTGTCAAATTTGTCCCAGTCGTCATCTACCCCCGCCACTTTACTGAAATCCGGCCTGGTTAAATTGCCTTTGATTTGCATGTTATAAGGCGGATCGGCAAAAATCAGGTCTATGGAGTTTTCTGGCAGCTGCTGCATGATCTGAACTGCATCGCCATGAAGAATCTGATTAAGGGGGAGTTCTTTTTTGGTCATAAAACCTGCATATAGGGTTGGATTAATCCAGAAGATATCGCTGGCGGCGGATTTCAAAGAGGAGGATAGCTCCTGCTGCCGCCGCATTTAACGATTCTGAGTGTGTGTTCATGGGAATATGTATAGTGTGGTTTGCGAGTTCGCGGGCTTCCTTTCCTGGACCATGAGCCTCTCCCCCCAGGATAATTCCCAGTGGGCCTGTTAGATCTGTTTCCCAACAACTCTTCCCTTGATTCATGTCTGCCAGATATAGAACCATCCCCGTTGTGAGTTGGAGGATTTCATCCCAGGGGGCAGAAATTGCAGGTAGTCGAAAATGTGCGCCCATCCCTGACCGAATTACTTTCGGTGAATATAGATCCACTGCTCCAGGGGATAATAGGAGCATATCAACGCCAGCCGCAAGGCAGGATCTCATCAAAGTGCCCAGATTTCCGGGATCCCGTATTTCGTCCACTATGAGAACCAGGTCTTTCCTGTCTGGAATCGGCAGCGGTTCGATCGGGAAAATTGCCGTGATCCCTTGAGAATTTACGGTATCACTGGCGGCGTTCAAAACATCCGGAGCAGTAAGATCGCATGAAACCTGTTGGTCCTGGAAAATTTTCACCAGCGCTTGCCCTCGCTGATCGAGATCAGAAGAATAGAGCACTTGCTCGGGTATTTGGTCTGCCTGGAGGGCCTCTTCCAATAATCGGACCCCTTCAACGACATAGGCGTTTTCCATTTTCCGGAATTTCGCCTGGGAAGTTAATTGTTTAATTCTCTTTATTTTTTGATTCTGCCGGGAAGTGATCATCTTGGTGTACCCTCTCAAGAATCGATTGTAGCATTAAAAACAAAAAGGACAGGTGGCCCTGTCCTCTCTGATTTGAGCTTCATTACGTTATGCGACGGCTTTTTTCGCCTTTTCTACAACCTGGGCAAATGCTTCCGGATGGCGGACAGCCATGTCAGCTAGCATTTTGCGGTTAATGTTGATCTTTGCCTCTTTTAATCCGTAGATCAAGCGGCTGTAGGTCAACCCGTTGATGCGGGAAGCGGCGTTGATCCTGGTGATCCAGAGCCGGCGCAGATCCCGTTTCCTTGTCCGTCGGTCCCGGTATTCATACCAGAGACTTTTCAACATGGCTTCGTTAGCTCGGCGGTAAAGTTTACTGCGCGTGCCGTAATTCCCTTTCGCCATCTTTAGGATTTTCTTATGACGACGACGACGGTTTGTACCTGTTTTTACTCTTGCCATTCTTTACTCTCCTGCAAACCCCTGAGCGCCGGTTGCCTATTGGCACCTGTTGCCGCACTCAGCAGCTGCGATACTTGGTTTTTACAGCCCGGTTAATATACCATATCAAGTATGTTTTGCACACCCAGAGAGGTACGGATTTCGGCTGAAAGAAAACCGTGATTACCTCTGGGCAACTTGATGAATGGGAGTTTTATTCTTTAGCGGGAGCTATTACCATCAACATGGAATACCCTTCCCGGGAAGGCCTTTGCTCCACCACGCCAACATCACTCAGTTCATCGGCGATATCTTGCAACATCTTGAAGGCAATTTCTGGGTAATGGGACTCGCGTCCCCGGAATTGGACCCGGACATTCACCTTTTTCTTGCTTTCCAGCCACCTTCTGG
>CAZOUN010000094.1:0-9486 GCA_964582965.1 uncultured Anaerolineales bacterium
CTTAAGTTGCCCATTTCTTTTTCTATCCTCCACGGTAGTGGTTTATTTCTAGTCACCGGATAGATTCAAAATAATTTTATCCAGATTAATAAACCGTACAAATTCTACCATATCCAGGGAAAATAAATGGTTTTCTAATACAAGTATAAACTCTCATGAGAAGCAAGGAATTTTCCTTCACTGATTTCTTGGTACTAGCCCCTGTTCTAACAATCCTGTATAATATTCTGAATGAACAAGATATGTAATTGTTTGTATTGTCAAAACAATTCAGCACCTGCCACTGCTCTTCAGGCGGCTGCCGAAATCGGCTGGGCAGCTGCCTCAGATACATCATCAGAGCCGGGCAGCACAACGCTGGATTGATTAGCTTGTGATAAAACGATTCAAAAACTTGCCCGGACAGCAGCATCGTCCGGGTTTTGATTTTAGATAGTGAATGAAGGAATAAACATGAGTAAAAAACCTAAAACCGGAAATGAGATCAGACAGTCATATATTGATTTCTTTATTGGCAAAAAGCATAATTTTGTGCGTTCTTCCTCTCTCGTTCCCGGCGGAGATGCCACCTTATTATTTACAAATGCCGGGATGGTTCAGTTCAAGGATGTCTTCCTGGGAACGGATCAGCGCGATTATCAGCGTGCTACAAATTCCCAAAAATGCATGCGTGTGGCCGGCAAGCACAATGACCTGGAAGACGTCGGACAGGATGATACTCACCATACCTTTTTTGAGATGATGGGCAACTGGTCCTTTGGCGACTATTACAAAAAGGAAGCGATCTCCTATGCCTGGGAGCTGTTGACAGAAGTATGGGAACTGCCGAAAGAACGTCTGTATGCTACAGTTTTCAAAGATGAACTAGACCAGATTCCCAATGACGAAGAAGCGGTCAAATATTGGAAAGAACAGCCTGGGTTTTCAATGGACCGGCTCTTCTACCTGGGAAGAAAGGAAAATTTCTGGGAAATGGGTGAAACTGGTCCTTGTGGCCCCAGTTCCGAGATCCACTACGATCTTCGGCCTGAAGAAGGTCCTGTCAAAGATAAAGCCGTCTTGGACACGGACAGATTTACCGAGATTTGGAACCTGGTATTCATCCAATACAATCGTAAAGCCCCTGAAATATTGGATCCGCTCCCCAATAAACACGTTGACACAGGATTAGGTCTTGATCGGGTAGTAGCAATCCTTCAAAACGTCAACTCCAATTATCGGACCGATATGCTGCTCCCTCTCATTGAAGCTGTCCAGGAATTGACTGGTGATTCGGACCAAGAAAGAGATCAGAATTTCACGCCTTACAGGGTGATTGCTGACCATGCGCGGGCAGCTGCCTTCTTAATCGCTGATGGCGTAGTCCCTGGCAATATGGGCAGGAATTACGTCTGTCGCATGATCATCCGGCGAGGTTACCGGTTTGGCGGTCATTTGGGTTTGCACTCCCCCTTCCTAGGGCATATCGCTGAATTAGCTGTTGATCTCTACCAGGAAGCCTATCCAGAGCTCAAACAGAACCGGAAGATCATTCTCAATACCATCGTCCGGGAGGAAGAACAGTTCCAGCAAACGCTAGAGAATGCCACCCTCCATCTCGAGGATCTAATCCGGGATTATAAGCCTGGTGATATTCTGTCCGGGAGAGACACTAGTGATCTTTATACTACCTTTGGTTTGCCCCTAGAAATAACCCGGGATATTGTCAAGGAACGCGGGATTGGTGTAGATGAAAAAGGTTTTCAAAAGGCTATGGAGCTGCACCGGATAAACTCAGGTGCGGGACACGCGATGGGAGACCTTGGTGGAGATGAAGTGGAGCTTTACAGAGAACTGCTAGATAACCTGCAGAAAGATAATAAATTGGATTCTGGCGGTGTTGATTACAACCCCTACGACGAACTGACCATTCAGGGCTCGATCTTGGCTATGATCAAGGATGATAAAAAAGTTGCATCAGCCAAAGAAAAGGACAAAATTCAGGTCATCCTTCCAAAAACACCATTTTATATGGAGTCAGGTGGTCAGGTGTCCGATACCGGAACCATAGAGGGAGATAGTTGGACAATTGCCGTTCAGGATATCTATCAACCGGCAGCTGGGATGATCGTCCATAAATGCGTTGTGTTAAATGGGACACCAAAAACTGGCGATCAGTGTGCAGCAGTAGTGGATCAGAAACGACGCCAGGATATCATCAGAAATCATACTGCCACTCATCTGCTTCATGCTGCATTAGACAAAGTCGTTGGCGAGCATGCCCGCCAGGCAGGTTCTTTGGTAGCCCCCGATCATCTGCGTTTTGATTTTACACATAACCAGGGTTTAACGGATGAGCAGATACTGGCCGTTGAGATCGAGGTAAACCGCCGCGTTATGGAGGACCATCCCCTGGATATTAAACAGAAACCGCTCCAGGAAGCCATTGATGAAGGTGCCCGGGCTTTGTTCGGGGAAAAATATGGCGATGTTGTCCGCACCATCAAGATGGGAGATTTTTCTTACGAGCTGTGTGGTGGTACCCACTGCAGCCGCAGCAGTGAGGTAGGATTATTCTTGATCACCAGTGAAGGAAGCACCGCAGCCGGAATCCGCAGGATCGAGGCAGTTACTGGATCAGAAGCATATAACCTGGTTCAATCCCGCTTTAATGAACTGAATACGGCCGCTAAATCACTTTCCACAGGACCAGATCAGGTCGCATCTCAGGTGAACGCGCTGCTCGCCCTTCAGAAAAAAGCAGAGAAATCCAGGGAAAAATTACTGCGGAAATTGGCGGTAATCGAGTTAGATTCTGCCTTGGAAAATCTCAAAAAGCTTGATGGGATCAATTTACTTACCAGAATCCTGGAGGAATCCGATCTAGATACCATGCGCATGGTCGCAGATCGTTTTCGCCAAGAAGTCCCAGAACGGGGCATTGTTGTCCTTGGCACTGTGATCGAGGGGGCACCGAGGCTTATCGCTGCGGTGACAGAAGATCTGATCAAGGATGGAATCAAAGCAGGTGACCTGATCAAATTCGTGGCCCAGCAAGTCGGCGGAGGCGGCGGGGGACGCCCAAATCTGGCAGAAGCCGGCGGAAAAGACCCTAAAAAACTCCCCCAGGCACTGGATAGCGTTGCTGGTTGGATCAGTCAGCAGAAAATTAGTTGATATTTAGGGATTGAGTCTCTATTCTTATTAGGATACGGTTTCCTTAGAGGAAACCGTATCCTTTCTTTGTTTTTGGTACAATAACTTCCGTGAAAACCCAAATTATTCAGCTTGAAGCTCATGACGATACCTTATCCGTAAGAGATAAAATGGACTGGTCTCAAACACCGCGAGTCCTGCTGGTCTGGCCAGAACGGGGGAAAGTTCTTCGCAGTCGGCTGGATTTGATCCTGCTGGAAAGGTACTGCTCTTCCCATGGAAGCCAACTAGCTTTGTTAACCCGGGACGCTGAGGTGATATTTCAAGCTGGCGAAGCGGGTATTCCAGTCTTCCAATCCAGAAAAACCGCCCAACTGCAGCCCTGGCGAAAATCTTTCCGAGAGTTCAAACGCCGAGAATTAGAGGATAAGGTAGTGGAGATCCGGGATAGCGATCTGTTTTCAAGAGGTAACAAACCTGTTCAGAAAGAGTTTCCGACCTTGACCAGGATCTCGATTTTCATCACTGCGGTTTTGGCCGTACTGGCAATTGCGGGAATGCTGCTACCCAGCGCAACGATAACAATCAAAAAAAAGATCAATCAAAAAAGTCTGATCGTACCTATCCAGGCAATCATGGGAGCGGATCAAGTCCAGATCTCGGGAAAAGTTCCAGTCCATGAACTTTCAATTGTTGTAGAAGATCAGCAATCTATACCAACCAGTGGGACTACAGCCATCGCGTCCGAATATGCCCTAGGAGAAGTAGTTTTTACAAATCTTAGTGAAGAAGACATAACCATTCCGGAAAATACAATTCTAAGTACAGATTCTGAAAACCCTGTTCATTACTTAACCGCAGAACCTGGTAAAGTGCCTGCGGGTGGAGGTGAGTCGACCACTATCCAGATTACTGCCAATTATCCCGGTATATCAGGGAATGTTTTAGCAGATCAGATCACGACAATTAGCACCTCCCTGGAAGCCGAAGTTTCTGTCAACAACCCCTTGCCCACTAATGGAGGAACGGATATTTTTTTATCGGCACCCAATAATTCTGACCGGAGGCGTCTTAGCCGGAATTTATCGTTCAGCCTGAAAGATTTAGCTGCTCTCGAAATCAGAGATTTCCTGATCCAGGGAGATATATTGCTCACGCCTGACTTGATGGATATCGAAATTATTGAAGAGCTATTCATTCCTGAAGAAGGCTCTCCTGGTTCTGAATTGCAATTGGAGAAAAAAGTCCGGTTTTTAGCACTTTACACATCAAGAGATGATTTGCTCCTTCTGGCAACCGATCTGGTTAAAGCCCAATACCAGGGAAAAGATTACGAACCAATAGTAGAGAGTATCACAATAACCCAACTCTCTTCCCCTATCCCAGGAGCGGCCCAATCCTATATCTGGAGAATGGAAGTAAACTGGAGTGAAAAGGAAATCATGGATCAAAACCAGATTCTGCAAATGGTATTGGGTAAAAATCCCCTGGACGCAATTAACCTTCTTCAAGAAAATATGGACCTCGAGATTCCACCCCAGATCAAACTATCACCAAGTTGGTGGTTTAGGATGCCTGCCTTGCCATTCCGTATCAGTATCAGTGAGAGAGAAGGTTAATCAATGGATAAAGATCCCGGCAGGATATTGGCAGTAGACCCTGGTGAAAAAAGATTGGGGATCGCTATCAGCGATCCGACACAAACTATCGCCTCCTCATTATGTGTTATCGAGCACCAAAACAGGAAGAAGGATGCCGCGGCAATTTATTCATTGGCGCAAGAGCATCTTGCTGTGCTGATCTTAGTTGGTCAACCTCTGGATTGGGATGGGGCTCTGAATCCACAATCCAATAAATCCAAACGCCTGGCGGAAGAGATCCAAACCCAGGGAAATATTCCAGTTAAGCTCTGGGACGAATACGGCAGCACTCGGAAAGCTCAAGATTCAAGACGGCAGATGAATGTATCCCGCAAGAAGAGACAAGGCCATTTGGATCAAGTCGCTGCCGCGGTTATATTACAAACATTCCTTGATCACCAGATCGAACAGGAGACTGGATAATGCCAAAAAGTGAATCCAGAGGTAAAGGTTTTTTGGTTCTATTCATTCTGCTGCTGTTATTGGTGGCTATTTGTCTGCTGGCAGGAATAGCAGCCACAATTCCTACCCGGACCGCCGAGTTATTTGGTCCCCCTTCCGCAGAACTTCCAACAGTAAAACTATACCAACAATCCCTGATCCTGCTGCTCTCAAAAAATGATCTAATTGAAAGCGGAGTTGAAGATAATACTGAATTCCTTTTTCCTATAAATCAGGGTGATTCCCTGGACCAAATTCTCACAGGATTAACTCACCTGGGTTTAATTCGCCACCCCAATCAATTTAGAGCCTACTTAATATATTCAGGCATTGATACCGGAATTCAACCTGGTGAATACTTGTTCAGCCCGGGCATGTCTGAACTGGAGATAGCTCGGATACTCAGCAATCCCGCCGCTCCTCTGACCACTGTATCAATTCTGGCAGGATGGCGCGCAGAAGAGATCGCAGCGACCTTTCCTGCCCTAGGACTACACCTCAATCCAGCTCAATTTCTACAAGCAGTACAAGAAGAAAACAAGGAAGGCTATCTTTCCCCTGGCAATTACCAGGTAGCAAGGGATATCGACGCTAAATCCCTTCTTAACTTGTTCTATGAGCGTTTTATCACTCAAATCACCCCTGAAATGGAAACCAGGATCAGCGAGCAGGGATTATCCCTCGATCAGGCTGTCATATTGGCATCCATTGTTGAACGTGAAGCGATCATTGAGGAAGAGATGCCCCAGATAGCAGCAGTCTTCTTAAACCGTTTGCAGGAATCTCTTAACCTGGGAGCAGACCCAACTGTACAATACGCATTGGGATATAACGAAACACAGGGAGTTTGGTGGACTAATCCACTCTCGCTTGACGATCTAAAACTACCCTCTTCCTATAATACATATGTAAATTCAGGATTGCCTCCCGGGGCAATTTGCAATCCAAGTGCAATCGCTCTTCAAGCAGTTGCGGCTCCAGCCCAATCAACTTTTTTATACTTTCGAGCAGCATGTGATGGTTCAGGTTTCCATGTTTTCGCAGAGACTTATGAGGAACATCTGAAAAATGCTTGTGAGTAATTTGCAATGAAGAGAATTTTATTCTAACGTTAGATGGGAGGATACCGTTTTCTTTACAGGAAACACTATCTTCGTTTAAAACCCTCATCGAGCCCGGGGGCGGGCACGAAAGCTGTCAATGTCAGATATTACTTTGTTGTGATCATTAGTCTATTTCTCAAGCCACGCGATTCGAGCGCTGGCGGCTACAAAAATGCTGCCTGTCACAACCACAAGTTTTTCATTCCCCGCAATTTCTATGGCTTTTTCCAATGCATCCCGTACCACAGGGATCGCTTCGCTGGATCTGCTATCTCTCCCGGATCTCTGTAAAAGGGCTTCGGGGTCCATCGCCCGGGGATGGTCAGCACTGGTACAAATTAAGTGGGATGTCCTGGGAAGGATCTCCTGAAACATACCATCCAACTGCTTATCTTCCGATATACCAAAGACCAGTACCAAGGGCAGATCTGGAAAATATTCATCGATTGTCTCCCTGAGTTTTCCCATCGATGCTGGGTTATGAGCTGCATCAACGATCAACGGCGGTTGACGGCGCAGCACCTCGAATCGGGCCGGCCAGTCCACATCCTTAAAACCTGTCAGCATCGCAGAATCCTCAATCACGAACCCTTTTGTCCGTAGATAAACCAGGGCTGCATACGCTGTCACTGCATTAATAACCTGGTAATCACCCAAAAGAGGAATTTGGAATTCTTCAGCATGTCCAGAATGCTTCAAACGAAAAGTCTGGCCATCCAGTGTTTTTGTAAGGATCTCAAAAGGATATTCTTGTTCAACCTGAATCAGGTCAGATTTATTTCTGGCTGCTATGTCCATAAGTATAGATAGGGCTGTCTCTTCCTGGGGAGCGCTAATAACAGGAACTCCGGGTTTAATAATTCCCCCCTTTTCAGCAGCGATCTTCTCCAGTGTGTCTCCCAGGATAGATACATGATCCAGGTAAAGTGAAGTGATAACCGATAGCTCTGGTGTGATGATATTGGTCGCATCCAGTCTGCCTCCCAAGCCGACTTCAATTACCGCAATATCGACTTTCTCTCGAGCGAAAAACAGAAAGGCCAGTCCGGTCATAATCTCAAATGTAGTTAATCCAGGAACTGATGCCACTGCAGGTTTGATTTCCGCTACATATTCGACCAGGATATCCCTTGGTATAGGAATTTGATCTACCTGCATTCTTTCTTCAAAATCCTTCAGATGGGGGGATGTATACAGACCAACCTTGTACCCTGCAGTCTGCAGAACAGTGGAACAGAACGAGCTTACCGAACCTTTGCCTTTGCTGCCTGCGATGTGAACGGTAGGGAAATCATTCTGGGGAGATCTCAGGATCTCCATGAAACGAACCATCCGGTTTAGATCGAAATTTTCAGGACTAAGATTTTCCTGATGGGTCCGGCTGAAATCCACAAAACTATAGATATAATCGAGTGCCTGTTGATAGTCAGATGACATGTTCATAGGTAGGATTTTATCCTCTTGAAATCCATCAGACAAGGTTAGAAATTGAATATTCGAAATATTACTATCCGAAATGTCAAAGATGAAATTACTGAAATCATCCTTGTTATATTCAATAAATTTGAGTATTATAAGTAGTACTGTTCTTCATGCACGGGGGAAGGACAGTTCTTAAATTAATTGATCGAAATAAATTAGTGATCTATCACAATCGGATCAATGTAGGCTGTGCTCTGTTGATATGCTATTTTTCAGTCTAAATTCCAAATTTTTCAAAAAGTACTTCCAAGGAGGTGATAAGATTCAACGATTATTTAACCCCCCGTATTCCCATATTATCCAATTAATTCGTAAGGAGTAGAAGAATGAAAACAAAACGTTTCTTTTGGGTGTTGATAGCCCTCTTGATCGTCGGTTCACTCGTTCTCGGCGCCTGCGGCGGCGCAGAACCCGCCCCAGTCGATGAACCTTCGGATGTACCAGCAGATGACGAACCAATGGCTGGCACCTACTATGAACGCGCCATGGCTGGTGAATTTGCTGGCACCGTCGTGACCATGACCGGTCCATTTACTGATGAAGATGCTGTAAAGTTTGACGCCTCAGTGGCTGCCTTTGAAGAGGCCACCGGCATTGACGTTCAGTATGAAGGTTCCAAGGAATTCGAAGCCACCATTACCC
The DNA here is from genome assembly GCA_964582965.1 of uncultured Anaerolineales bacterium. GTDB lineage: Bacteria > Chloroflexota > Anaerolineae > Anaerolineales > UBA11858 > B10-G9. The sequence continues at coordinate 8,444 of CAZOUN010000094.1, forward strand.
TGCGCGTTGACGCTGGTGATGCCCCCGATATCGTGGACTTCCCTCAGCCAGGTCTGCTCAGCACTTTCGTCGCCCGCGGCGAGGTAGTTGACGTCTCCACATTCCTGCCCCAATCCTCCTTTGATAATTACAATCAAAGTTGGTGGGACATGGGAACCATGGCTGGCCCAGATGGCGATATTGTTGCTGGTGTATGGCACCGCTTCAACGCCAAGAGCCAGGTCTGGTATCCTCAGGAAGAGTTTGAGGCTGCCGGTTATGCTATCCCCGAAACTTGGGATGACCTGATCGCACTCTCTGACCAGATCGTCGCTGATGGCGACAAACCCTGGTGTGTAGGCATCGAGTCCGGCGCCGCCACTGGCTGGCCCGCCACCGACTGGTTGGAAGAAGTTATGCTCCGCACCACCTCCCTCGAGAATTATGATGCCTGGGTCAAAGGCGAACTGCCCTTCAGTTCCCCCGAAGTCATGCATGCTCTCGAAGTTCTTGCTGACCTCTGGAAGGATGACTATGTTTACGGCGGCTCCGAAGCCATCGTAACCACCTTCTTCGGTGATGCCCCCACCCCCATGTTTGAAGATCCGCCCAAATGCTGGCTCCATAAGCAGGGCAACTTCATCACCAGCTTCTTCCCCGAGGGCGTTGTTGCAGGAACCGACTACGGTTTCTTCTATCTGCCCGGCATTGATGAAGCTTATGGGTCCCCCTATCTGGTTGCTGGTGACATCATGGCCATGTTCAATGACCGCGATGAAGTCCGCGCCACAATGGAATTCTTCACCCATGGTGAAGCCCTTAAAGAATGGTTAGCTGCAGGCGGCGCTCTGTCTATGCATATGGACACCGAGCTTGCCTGGTACACCGATGAAATCGAGAAAGGCGTTGCCTCTCTGGTTGCTGACGCCACCTCCGTGCGCTTTGACGGATCTGACCTCATGCCCGGTGAAGTTGGCGCTGGTTCATTCTGGACCGGTATGACCGACTACTTCTCCGGCGTTGCTGATGCAGCCACCGTGATGGCAGAAATTGATGCCTCCTGG
>CAZOUN010000095.1:0-9480 GCA_964582965.1 uncultured Anaerolineales bacterium
CTCGATGTAGAGACCTGCTTTTTTTATTCAGAATCCATTACTTTCTATAGTTAATTAGTCCCGAGCAGGGTCATTTTGTTCTAATGCTTCTCGGACATCATCAGGCAGGTCAAGTACATCCAACCAATTTTCGCTATCTTGCCCATAAGCATCGAATTCCCTCGCATACCTGTTTTGTCGTTCATCACTCGTTTCAAATTGGAAGTTTGGTCTGATTGAGAACAATTTCCCTAATATTTGTTTTAATCCGTCAATTATTGAGTCTCGATTTGCGAGACGCAATTCGATGATATCAGCGTGTATACATAGAGAAAGAACAAAATCCCTATAACTCTGAGCTTGGCTAATCCCAATGTAGGTAATAATTTGAGTAGTGTTTAAATCTGGTCTACCAAATTCCTTCATATTTAGATATGAATCAGTTATATCATTTTCATCATGCAGCAGGATATATGGTCCAGGAGGTGCTTCCCGGCGGTATTTAATGGCATCAGCAGACCAGTACTTCAATCTCTCGGCTAACGGTTGTAAGGGTGTTCCACCAGAAGCAAAATCCGTATTAACATATCCTTTGGAATCAAATACATCTTGGTTTATTTCTTCGAGTAAGCCAATTAAAAACTCCATATTATTAATCCAAAATTCATCAGGTTTCACGTCAGAAAAACGCCCCATGATTGTCCTTACCTTTCTAATCTCCTTGGTTGCATTACAGATTGAATTATAGAACTGCTATATGTTTCTTGAATTACAGATATGTAAAGGTGTGGATCGTTAGATTTCTATTCATTTCTGCACCATTCTGCACCATAACAAAAACCCGCCAGTTTGGCGGGTTCCTTTTTCCCCTATATATGGGGGTATGGAGTATTTTATACTCCATAGATTGTGTGACCCGCATAGGAATCGAACCTACAACCTATTGATTAAGAGTCAATTGCTCTGCCAATTGAGCTAGCGGGCCGGTCAAGGTAAAGCAGGGAGATTGTATCTTTTCAAAGGGGAAATGTCAAGAAAAGCCATTGTAAATTTACAATCCAAGCCGTAAGAAACCTGTTAGATACGAGTAAACTTAAACTAATCACGCTATCTTGATGCTAGACTTAAATTGGTGGGGGAAATCCACAGATCGATTTCATAGTTTGAAAAATCAAGTCTAACAAATTAATCCAGAAGTTCGGTGTTTACCTACCAAATTCTGGAAATAATCTCTGGGATCAATCCAATAGGAGGGATTTGATGGCAAAACTCTTTCGATACTACGATGATTGGAAATCTGAGGTCTTTACATGCCCGGATTGTGACTGGACGGGAACCTTCGAAGAAGGTTGTGTTGAAATATATGCTGAATTAATGGACTCTTCTTGTCCAATTTGTGATTACTATTCTACGCCGACGCTGGCAATTGTGTCTTATCCTACACTTGAGGAATCAGAACAAAATTGGGATAAAGTAAGCGATATTGATAAATATGGGATTCTTCTGCGAAAAAGCTTCCTAGAAAAACTTGAGAAGATGAGACTCAAATCCGCTACCGAATTACCCGATCTTGAAGGATCATCAATTGTCATCACCTGGGATTGTGCTGGAGATAAGCCTGGTCCCGATTATTATACAATCCTAAAACACGGTGATACTGAAATCTGGCGAGAACCCGCAATTTATGAGGGGTATGAACGCTTTAGTGAAATAGTTGAGATTCTAAAAGAAAAATACGGCGAGAGCCTTGTCGATGTGGTACCAACGAAGGCGAGTGACCTGTATCTCTATGGAGATAGTCTTGGATCGATCCGGGCTGTCAAGGGGATCAGATCAAGAATTCATAATCAGGAAATTGACTAACCATTCCCTCTACCCGTAAACTCCCAATCTAACCTCATCCGGGGATGGATCTCGGCAGAAAACTCACCGTTTTTCAGTGCCGGATCCCGGTTCATGATCTCTTTAGCCTGGTCTAATTCCAACTCATCTGGCTGCGGTTTGTCCAATATTCTTCAGCAGGTTGCTCGAGTTGATCTAAGAGATCTTCCATTGATTCTCCCCGGTCAAGTTCCATGGCCTGTAAATTGGATTGAAGATGATCGATGCGGACTGCACCACTCAGAGCTACATCAACAAAAGGCTGCTGGAGAACAGCTGCCAGGGATATTGCATCTACGGCTGAGTGACGGTCTTTTGCTTCAGCTTCCAAGAGCGATAGCTGATGTTGAAACTCAGGTGAACGGTTCCTCGAAGTTAATCGGCCATTTGCAAGGGTTTCTTTAATGATGACTCCTAATCCTGCTTCATGGGCTGCCTGTAATGCTGGCCCAGCGGATTGTTCCAATAAATTCCAGGTTGCCTGAACCGAGGAAAAAAGAGGCACGTTGTCAACTCTGACATCCAGAGCCTGCCAGATTGTCTCTGCCTGATCTACTCCGCTGGTAGTAAAGCCAATTACCAGCCCTTTTCTTTGCAAACGCCCCAGCTCGTTCAGGACTGCTTGATTGGTTAAAACATTGCTATCCAATGTGGCGGAATGGATCTGGTAAAGGGTAAGATACTTCCCCAGTAAAGACCTGCTTTCTGTTATTTGCCGCTGAAGTACAATCAATGAATGCTCTTTGACTTCATGCTTCTGACCGTCGGCCAACTCAGTTTGCCAGCCAGCTGTATAGGTATACCCCCATTTTGAACCCACGATTATCAAATCAGGATCAATTTTGCGGGAGGCCAACCAGGAGCCTAGAAAATCTTCCGCCCTTCCATAGGATCGAGCGACATCAAAATAGCGAATCCCTGCATCCCAGGCTGCGTCAAGTACGATATGAGCCTGATCTTCCATCTTCGTGATGTCATAATCGTGGTTTAGATCATCGGCATGACCGAGATTGATATACCCCGGGCGCCCTAAAGCAGCGATGCCCAGACCAAGCGGAGAGACGGAGAAGCTGTTATTCCCGAACTTTCTTTTATCCATGCTTAATTCAAACCAGACTTATTAAAGGTTTCACCTATTTAATATGGGTCAGGTAGAGATTTCTACCTATAGACAAGAAACTGTCAAGAAAAACTACAACCTGCTACTGCAGTTGGGAAAGTCCTGCCAGCAAGCTGGAACCGATGGTCATCATCAGGCAGCTGCCGATAGCTATTAGTACGATCGGGGGGATAATGAGTCCGGCGATTGCTTTGCCAGTCGTTAGATCATGGGACACTTTTACCAGCCGGACAGTCAGGATTATCGTATAAATGGATAAGGCAAACCCGGCCAGGCCAGCCAGGAAACCAATGATTGGTATTAATGACAGCAGGGTTACAACGCCTCCCAAGATCGTGGCCGGAACCTGGACCAGGGCCATTAAATAGGCATGAGATTTGAAATCACCACTTCCGCCAAATAAGCGAACACCAATGAACTGCAATCCCACAGTTAGATAAAATGTCAACGGAGTCAGGATCACTGTGCCTATCAGGATGAAGAAGAAGACTGAACCTATATTAAAGCCAAGCTGAGGCAGCTGTTCACCCATTATGGTCGTGATCTGCTGGAACTGGAAGAAGCCAGAGATCATGAATATCACTACTGCAGTGATGGTATAGACCAGAATGGATAATAAAGTATCTTCTGAATTGGCTTTTTTCTGCTCAGCTAGAAAGAGGTCCTCTGTCATTCCAAAGAAGCTCAGCCAGGTCTGGATCAGGCCGGACCGGGATCGGTCTGTTTTGGGCTGTTTATTAACATGGGCAGGAGTGCTGGCTTTTTGACCGCCCTTTTTGTTTTTTGCATAATTTTCTTTGATGAATTCACTTAGCTTGGCAGGATCTCCCAGGATCAGCAGGGCTTCTTGAAATGGTTTACCGGTTAATTCTGAGGCTACACTTCTTGAAAAGGAATTCTTCTCGAGGTGGGGATTCAGCTTCAGGGCCTGGGCGTATACTGGAAGGGCTTTTTTGGTTTGACCGCTAGTATGGAGACTGAAAGCTCGCTGGACTTTGCTTTCGGCTTCCTTGATGTCAGCAGTGGAGAAATCTTCTTCTTCAACTTCTGGCAGTGGGCGGGCTAATGCTGCAGCTAATTCATCATCTGACTTTGCTGGCTCTGCGAGGGGCTGACTGATTGGTTCCGGCTCAGGTGTAAATGTGGGTGTTGGAGTAGGAGTGGCTTCAGTTTTTGCTTGGGAACTATACAAGTGCTGGGCGGCCTTTTTTGCGTACTCCCGAAGCTGAGCGTCTGGGTCGACCTCGGCAATCTCGATCAAGTATTTCAAATAGTCTTGATTCCCCGCTAAGGCTATCGCCTTGACAGCCTGGGCTCGTACTTTCGGGTCATCGCTATCCAGTTGAGCTATCCAATCTTGTGCCATATTCCACTCCAACAGATCTCAATACTTATTTCCATTAATTGATAAGGTTGTCGTTTACTTAATTATAGTCAAAAAACGTTGTTGGGGCGTATCAATCAGCTATCAATATCGTGAAGGAGGGTAGTTGATGATTATTGATTTCTTGTTCCCAACACCCGGTCTTTACTTTGCCACCACGTAAATACGGGCGGACCAGACGCCGAACGGGCCGCCGCAGGTTACCATGGTTACTCTTTCGTCGTGAGTTGGCCCTAAATATTTAAGATGCTGGTTCAACTCGGCAGCTGTTTTATAAAGGTACGGGACCTGGACAACTTTCTTGACATAATAAATGTATTTTCCGCCTTGTTCGGTATAGAGAACGATCTTATCACCTTGTTTCAGTTTATCCAGGTTGACAAAAACACCTTCCCAGGCATACCAACCCCTGTTGTAATTATGGCCTACCAGAACGATATTTCCTCCTCCTCCAGGGTCTCCTGAAGTGAGCGTTTGGCCAACCAGATCCAGGCGGCTGTTGGTGGCAAAGATTGAGTTTGTATCATACTGGATCTGACCGCTGCTATCCCGATACTGCCTTAATGGGACCACAGCCCTATCCACATTAATACTGGGTATTACCACCCTGATCACGGGGCCGGCGGGGATGGGAGTGGGTGTGGGTGTAGGTGTTGGTGTTGGCGTGGGAGTTGGCGTGTAAGGATTGTGAACCAGGGAGAAGAAGACATCTTCCGGTGTAGCTTCGGGGGTCCGGATAGAAGATAACTGGGGAAGGGGAAGGTTGATCTTATTTGAGGTGAGTAAATAATTCCCTGAATCCAGATGGGATGTCGCCAGGATGGGCTTGAGCGTGATAAGCGCTGCCCAAAGCAACATTAAACCACCAACTATTAAAAGAAGATTGGGCAGCCAACGGCGCCATGGAATTCTAAGCAATGGAGTCCTTAAATCATGATCGCTGGTAGGGATGCCATAAAGGTGGCAAGTATCCAACCAGGACGATCATAATTAAGTGAAGATAAGCTGCTGTCTGCGTCAGTTCAGGAACGTGACGCAGACAGTTATAGGTAATTAGACTGCTACCTGTTGTTTTCGGCGGCGGAGGATGATATATCCCGCAGCGACCAAACCGACTCCGACCAGGGCTACAATGCCTACCACATAGGGAGTAGCAAGATCAACTCCCGTATAAGGCGGGTATCCAGCATAGTCATAAGAGGCTGTGATCCTGCAGTCAGTGGCGCTGTACCAGGTAACGACGTGATAGCGATAGGAATCGGGGAAGAGCTGGTATAGATCTCCACCACTGTAAATATCGCAGACCTGATCGCTTACTACGCTGTCCAACTGCGCGGCGTCACTGCAAGCCCAGGGGTCATCCAGGGTACCTGTTCCGCCGGATGTCACGCTATTGCTGCAGTAGAATGTGCCAGCGGCGTTAACTGATGATGGGACCATGCCGACAACAATAACTGCAAAAACTGCTATTAATAGGATATTTCGCATCTTTTTCATCCTGCACTCTCCTTGTTGTTCATCTTTAAGCATTATATCCATATTTTACATAAAAATCACTAAACATTGGTGTAAGGTGGTATTTTGCCAATTTACTCGAATTGGACTTATTCCAGTACTACTTCCAGTAATGTATCCGCCAGACTGATCAATTGTGGATCTGAACCAGCTTCAATCACATATTGATATTCCGCAATTGCTTCTTCAGGCCTTTCCAATGCCTCCAGAGCTATTCCGATATATAAATGCATGTTAATATCCCCCGGATCCAGGTACTGGGCTGCATCAAAATATAATATCGCCAGGCCTGGGTCCCCTTCCAGCAGGCTCACCACCCCTAATCCCTGAAGAGCAAGTGCGTGCCTGGGATCTGCCCGAAGGACATCTTCCCAAACCAGCCGCGCTTCAACCAACCGGTTCTCATTGAGGATTAAGCCCGCCCAGGCAGCTTTTGTTTCTGAGAGGTTAAAGTCTAATTCGAGGGCTTTCTGATACGCTGCTGCGGCAGCATCCCAGTTTTCCTCGGCATAATAGGCATTTCCCAGGTTTCTATAGGAGGCAGTGTTCAGCGGGTTTAGTTCAATGGAGGATTGGAAATGTTCTACAGCCAGGGTTGTTTGATCTCCCATCATCAACACCACGCCAAGATTATTATGGATCCAGGGCAGGTATTCATCCAGGATAAGTGCTTGTTGATAAACTTCGATTGCATTATTATCTTTCGCCTGCAAAACCAGAATGTCTCCCAGTATCCCGTACAACCTGGCTGATTTGGGCTGTAAACGAATTGCATATCGAAGATAATTCTCAGCCTGATCTGCCCGTCCTTTATTTACAAGTCGGTCGGGAAGGGTATTATTTGCCCATTCAAGCAGGGAAGGACCCAATGTGAATAGCGATACAGCCAGTGCCAGGGTAATGATCATGGTTACCCAGACTGCTTTCTTCACATGCAGGGTCGGGATGTATTTAGGTCTTGGAGGGGTGGGAGCTTGCCAATCGGAGCGATTCAGGATCCAGATGATTGTATCGGTTTGGGCTGTGATAGTGAACTCACTAGGTTTTCCATCCAGGAGCATCTCACTTCCGATGACCTGCCCCGAACTTGCTCTCAGGGATTTTCCTGGCCCCATTTCCAGGGTTACCTCACCGGTTTCGACAATTCCCAGGAAATGCCCAGATCTTCCAGCCCGGATTATCTGCTCTCCTGGATCAAAGGCCTGTTTTTTAAGTTTAGTCGCCAGGAAATCCAGCCGTTTGGCTGGCAGTTCTGCGAATATGCCGATCATCTGGAGATCGGGAGGTGAATTTTGATTATCCATAATAGAAAATGAGGAACCTGGGTCGGAATCCGGATCGTCTGATACGGTTTTCTGGAATATCCATACCTGGGTTATCTTGAGATGATTGTAACAAGAAGATTGAGATATTGCTGGATCTTAAATAAAAACTGACAAAATTGAGAAGAGAAGATTTTTTTGAAATTTTATTGACGCAATTAATATTCCGGGACTATATTGTCAGGGGGACATCTTTGATCAATCCCTGGTCCAGCTCGTTGAGTCGGCTCGGACCCAGGAGTCGGATCGTTTCTTCAACGATCTTTGCCTCATTTTGAAGTTGGCGAATATTCACTCCTAACAGTGTTTCTCCCAGGGGTTTCAGGTTTCGTTGGGCCCTATTGAACATCTTTACTGCCCCCCGGTAGTTGCCCTGTGATATCTGGAAATAGGCCAGACCGATTTGCAGGATACCCTGATAGAGATCCCGCTCGGGTGAGTGGGTCTTCATCCAGGCCAGCTCGAGCGGCTCGTGGGCTTCGTAAAACTCCCCCAGATTAAATAACTCGATCCCTTTCCTGGCTTCTGGATGCAGCGGATCAGCTTTCGAGTGTGAATTCACTGGTAAATGTCAATCCCGGTTTGAGGGTTGCCAGCACAGAGCAGTATTTTTCCTCTGAGAGCTGCATGGCCCGCTGGATCTTTTCAGCCGGAACGTCTCCCCAGATGCGATAATTAAAATGGAGTGATGTATAGGCATATGGTTGTTCCTGGCTCTGCTCAGCTGTCACATCTACTCTTAAATCCTTTAAGGGCTGTTTCCCTTTTTCAAGGATCTGCACTACATCATACGCTGAGCAGGAAGCGGCAGATAATAAGAGCAAATCTGAGGGGTTAATGCCCTGGGCAAATGGTTCTTCTTCACGCTGATAACCGATCGCGATCGAATTTCCCAGGTGATCTGAACCTAAAAACATGCGTGATCGCAACCATTCCAGTTTCACTTCTTTGGTTTCGGTTTCCATATATTTTCCTTTGAATTATTGAAAAAATCTCAAATTTATTATATCCTGTGGGATTCTTTGATGGATAAGATGTTTGTATAAAAAATCCGAATAGCTCCCGGAGCTTAGCAAGCTTCGGGAGCTTACTTGTTGGGGTATACTCATTTATAGAGTTATGGAAAAAAATAATCAGCGCAAAAAATGGCAAGAAGAGATCCTTAAACCTGCTCTGGATAAATTTCCGGAGTGGAAATCAGACTTTGCAACAGGATCCGGTATCCCTCTTCCACGCGTATCTTTTCCAGACAAATCTCTCTCATATGAAGACCGCCTGGGCCTGCCGGGTGAAAAGCCGTTTACGAGAGGGGTCTATCCCACAATGCACCGCGGACGTTTGTGGACCATGCGCCAGTATGCCGGTTTTGCCAGCGCAGAGGAATCCAACCAACGCTACCGCTACCTGCTGGAGCAGGGGCAAACTGGGCTCTCGGTGGCTTTCGATCTGCCAACTCAGATCGGGTATGATTCAGACCATTCCCTGGCAGCCGGTGAGGTAGGAAAAGTGGGTGTGCCTATTTCTTCCTTGCGGGATATGGAAACGCTCTTTAAGGACATCCCTCTCGATAAAGTATCTACGAGTATGACCATTAACGCTCCGGCGGCCATTCTGTTGGCAATGTATATCGCTGTGGCTAAAAAGAACGGTATTGATCCCAGGTCACTACGCGGTACGGTTCAGAATGACATTCTTAAGGAATATGTCGCTCGCGGTACGTATATCTTCCCACCTAAACCATCCATGCGGCTGATCACGGATTTGTTCCAGTACTGTCAGATGGAAGTACCCAAATGGAACACCATTAGCATCTCTGGCTACCATATCCGGGAAGCAGGATCCACTGCTGTCCAGGAAGTGGCATTTACTTTAGCAAACGGGATCGCATATGTAGAAGCAGCCGTTACTGCCGGCTTGGATGTGAATGATTTTGGCCGGCGATTGTCCTTTTTCTTCAATGCCCATAATGATTTCCTGGAAGAGATCGCGAAGTTCCGGTCCGCCCGGCGTTTATGGGCTTCAATCATGGAAGAGCGTTTTGGTGCCACCCATCCTGATGCATTAAAACTTCGTTTCCATACACAAACTGCCGGATCGACACTCACTGCCCAGCAGCCGCATAATAATGTGGTCCGGGTTGCCTTACAAGCTCTCGCAGCTGTTTTGGGCGGCACCCAATCTCTGCACACCAACAGCATGGATGAGGCGCTTAGCCTACCGACCCAGGAAGCGGTCCAAATCGCATTGCGCACCCAACAGATCCTGGCCGAAGAATCCGG
>CAZOUN010000096.1:0-9344 GCA_964582965.1 uncultured Anaerolineales bacterium
GGATGATTAATGTTGAGTTTATCGATTCGCCTTATTTCAGGATGGAACAATGAGTACGCAGGACGCACCGATCATCGTTGGTATTGACGTAGGCACAACAAAAATCTGCACCTTGGTAGCCCGGGTGGAAGCAGAGAATAAATTCCGTATTCTGGGTGTTGGTATTGAGCCTTCCCGAGGTTTACGGAAGGGAGTTGTGGTTGATATTGCCTCTACCTGCAAAGCCATCAAACGTTCCATTGATAAGGCGGAGAGAACTTCGGGACTGGAAATCACTTCTGCCCAAGTAAGTCTGGCAGGTTCGCATGTATCATCAATAAATAGCCATGGAGCCAGCGGAGTCACCGGGGGAGTGATCGATCAACATGATGTCTTCCGGGCTCTGGATGCAGCCAAAGCTGTTTCTATCCCTCATAACAGAGATATTGTCCATGTCATTCAGCGAGGTTTCAGCGTGGACGGGCAGGACGGCATCCATAAACCGATTGGGATGCACGGTTATAGATTGGAAGTGGAAGCGCATATTATCACTGCGGCCTCAACCTCGCTTGATAATCTGGAGCAGTGTGTTAACACAGCTGGCGCAGAGGTGGAAGCTTTTGTGCTGAATCCCCTCGCATCCGCTGAAGCTGTATTGACAGAAACGGAAAGAGAAATGGGTGTAGTGGTCTGTGATATTGGTGGTGGAACGACTGATATAGCCATATATATCAATGGTGACGTTTGGCATACCATGGTGATGGGAATTGGCGGTAACCTAATCACTTCTGATATAACCCACGGGTTGAGTCTGTCCATGGAACAGGCAGAAAAAGTCAAAATCGAGTATGGGCATGCCATCCGGTCAGAGATCAGTGAGGATGATGTTTTCCAAATACGTCCGTTTGGGGATGAAACTTTGAAAGAATATCGCAGACGAGATTTGGCTTTGATCATTGAAGCCAGGGTGGAGGAGTTATTCAGTTATGTGATCCAGGAGATAAAACGCTCCGGTTATGATGGATTATTACCTGCAGGGGTGGTGCTTACAGGGGGGTCAAGTGCCTTACCTGGAATTAGTAAGTTTGCCAGGAAGATGTTCAATCTGCCGGTCCGAGTCGCCCAGCCAGAGAATTTGTTGGGCATGACCGATCAGCTTTATGATCCAGCGTTCGCTACGAGCGTTGGTTTATTGGAATGGACGGTGTTAATGAATACGATATCTTATGAAAAGGACAGCTACCGTAAACAAATTCACCAGGACAATATCAGCTGGAGTAAAGTTTCTAATTTCCTAAGGCGCTTACTGCCTTAACAATGACCTTGCAACAGGAAGAATTTTAGTACAGAGGAGAATACTATGGACCCCATCAAAGAAACAGAATCATTTGCACGAATAAAAGTAGTTGGAGTTGGCGGAGGTGGATGCAACGCCGTGGACCGGATGATCGATGCCGGTTTGACCGGGGTTGAATTTATTGCTGTCAATACCGACGCGCAGGCTTTATTGCGTTCAAAAGCACCCATTCAGGTCCGGGTAGGGGATAAACTGACCCGCGGACTGGGTTCGGGCGGCAATCCTGAAATCGGACGTGAATCAGCCGAGGAATCTGCTGATGATATCTACAGCGTCCTGAAGGGTGCCGATATGGTCTTCATCACTGCCGGTATCGGTGGTGGAACAGGAACTGGTGCTTCCCCGATAGTGGCCCAGGCAGCCCGAGAAATAGGGGCGCTGACCATTGGTGTAGTCACCCGGCCGTTTACCTTTGAAGGCAACACAAGAGTATCTACTGCAGATCAGGGTATTTCACTCTTGAAGGAACAGGTTGATACTTTGATTGTGATTCCCAATGACCGCCTGCTCCAAATCGCAGACAAACGAGCCAGTTTGCAAGAAGCGTTTATGATGGCCGATGATGTACTGCGCCAGGGTATCCAGGGCATTTCCGAGCTGATCACTGTTCCGGGTTTGATCAACCTGGATTTTGCAGATGTCCGCTCGATTATGTCTGAGGGTGGTGCAGCCTTGATGGCGGTTGGTGAAGCAACTGGGGAAGACCGCGCTGTCAAAGCTGCCGAACAGGCAATGTCCAGCGATCTGCTGGATATCACAATTGATGGCGCCCGCGGAATCCTGTTTAATGTGACTGGCGGCACTGACCTGTCCTTGTTCGAGGTCAATGAGGCTGCAGCCATCATTAAGGAAACTGCCCACCCCGAAGTAAACCTGATCTTTGGTGCGGTGATCGATCCCACCATGCAGGACAAATTCCGCATGACTGTGATTGCCACGGGTTTTGAAACAACCGGCATGCCCACAAATATAATGCAAATGGCGGGACGTCGCTCCCGAGTGGAAACCCCGGTCAGAAGGGAAAAAGAAGATGAGCGAGAATTGGAATTTGTGCCGCGTTCCTTAAATACCGAAAACCTGGATATTCCGACTTTCTTGAGGAATCGAAATCGTAATCGGTAAATGAGTGGGTGTGTTGAAAATAGAAATAATTAAATTGGGTCCAAGAATTCTCTTGGGTTTGTATTTACGGGGATATCCACCCTGAACTGGCCTCCTCCTGGTAGGGTTGGATGTAGTCTGGTCATGTTCTCCTGCTGGATTTTCAGCAGGAGAACGGTTTTAAATGAAGCTCTATTTTTGCCAAGATTCCCTAGTGATGGGTGCTGATGTATGCTAAAATCACATTGATTGCCATCTAGAAAAAATCAGGAACACACTTATGAAATGTCCTTATTGTAAAGATGATGATTCCAAGGTGCTTGATACTTCCCATGACAAACGTGGTGGAACCCGCCGCCGCCGATTATGCCTCAACTGTCAGGAAAGGTTCAGCACATATGAAAGGGCTATCCTGGATACACCCTTAATCGTGAAACAGGACGGTACCCGCGAGGAATTTAATCGAACAAAACTTATTAGGGGAATCCAGATCAGCTGTGATAAACGCCCGGTTTCTGCCGCTGATATTGAGCACCTGGTTGGTGATGTAGAATCTGGTCTACAGGCAATGGGTGAAATTGAAGTATCTTCCAGGGTGGTTGGGGATATGGTAATTGATGGCCTGAAGGAAATGGACCTGGTGGCATATGTGCGGTACGCGATAGTTTATCTGGGATTGGAAGATCTCAATGCTATCCGGGAAGAAATTGACGCATTATTGGAGTGACAGAAGAATATTATTATGACAAAAGCCCTCTCAGCTAGAGAGGACTTTTGTTATTCTAAGAGGGACTGAGTCTTTTCAAAGGACTCGGTCCCTTCTTTTATACTTTTATTTATCCGCAGCCGCCACCAACCGGGGCTCGTTTCAGATCTAGCTTGATCTTCTTGTCATATTCCAAATGATAGAGATCGTGGTCCGGGTAAGCTGCCGGGCAGTTTGAACCCAACGCGGCATCAAACTCATAATGCATTTCTTCCACACCAGCCTGGGCTAGCTCTCCACAGAATCCTGCTTCATATGGCGTAGCAAAAGTATCCAGCCAGTTGTTGATCCCACCGCTGAGGATGTAAACATTCGGGACCGCCTGGGCAGTTAATGTTTTCCAAACCTCAGTAGAGGTTACTTCGTCATTGCTCATCACTATGATCACTGTGTTGGCAGGCATTGCAATAAACTGATTGATCGAATCCGGGATTTCTTCAGGAGGGATATTATCGGCGTCAAGCAGATGGAACAGGTTATAGTCAGCTTCACTTCTAACATCGATCATAACCAGGTTGAGCTTATGGTCGTGGAATGTATCCAGCAGTTCACCTGGATGGATGTATACTTCTCTGTTATCCAGGTCATCACCACGCACTGATTCCAGTTTATTCCAGCGGTCTGCTGTGCTGGGTTGGCCAATTATCGCAACTGCTACAGCAATGATCACCAGCACACCTGCACCATAATAACGGGCTTTAGGGGCTTTCTTGGGATCCTTTTTTCCGTAGATTTTTTCCAGTTGTTCTCCACCCAAGAACATGAATAATGCCATCAGTGTAACAAGGATGACAACGATCCCGGTCGGTATGTTAAAGACATCCATCAGGGTTAGTCTGCCATAGTAGCTCCCGTTGAAGAAATACTTGTAAAAATCAACAGTTTCACCAAAGAGAAATACACCAACTAGACCCCCAAGTACAAAAAAGATACCGTCTATCTTTAATGTTGCTAAAGCGACCAGCGAAGTACCGGGACAAAAACCTCCCAGTATAAAACCAACACCCATGATCAATCCGCCAACTATACCGGACCAAAGATAAGTAGGGTTGACCCAGATTAGGTTGTAGTCCAACAGTCCGACTGCAGAGCTTAAGAATAACAATAGCATCCCGACAACGATCGCAGTGAAGAATACTTTAAACACACGCAGATCTTTGAAGTAGAACTGGGATGCCAGGCTGGGGGAGTGATTGAAGCCAGAAATTTCCAGTACATATCCGAATAGGAATCCGATGAATAAGAAGACCAGATATGTTAGAGGTTTACTGAGTAAAGAATCTAGATGAAGGGGAAAGGGTATCATAATTTTCTCCTGTTAGTTCCACAGTCTGCGAACGAAATAGGCCAGGGCGTAAGCGCCGCCAAAGATGGAAAACATAACCACCCAGCTGCCAGCAGATAAAGTGGCGCCACCGGATAGGGCTTGCCCGGATGTGCATCCACGAGCCAGACGAGCGCCATAAGTGAAGCAGATCCCGCCCAGGAAAGCAAATAACCAGCGGGTCTGATTAGATATATTGGGACCTTTGTTAGTTTCAAACTTGGTCCGTCCATGGATCACTCCAGAAGTGAACCCACCGATCAATACACCTGCGGTCACGATTACAATCCAGCTGTCCAGTGGATTCCGCTGCCCTCCTGCCATATTGATCAGGTAAGGAACCTGATCGATGTGACCGGGAGCGATGAGATCTTCAATGAAGGCGGCTATCCGGCTGAGGCCTCCTGAAGCGCCTAATCCGTTCCCGGTGATGAAATAGGAGGCAAACAATACCATACCTAATAGAACACCACCCAAATATGGATTTGCATAAGGCTTGGAAGGCCGGTTAAACAGATCCTTCAGACGAAATTTACGATCTTCTTGCTTTTGATTTTCTGTCATTTGTACTCTCTCTTTTCTAGGCGGAATTTATTTTCTGCCATTTTTATTTTTGAAAATCTGTTGAATTAATATTAACTCTCGATGTCCTCCCAACCAGTGATCATTGCTTCAATACTTGATACAGCAGTATGACCGGTTGTGGTCAGGTAAATATGCAGGATCAGGAAAGCTGCAAATAACCAGGCAATAATGGTATGGAAGGGAGCCAGGATTGGCAATCCCCCCAGACGCTGCGCCAAGTTTGGCCAGCGCTGCAAGCCCCACATCAAGGCGCCGGTGATGCCCTGAAGAGGTAGCAGCACATTTAGCAGCCCGAAGTAAGTTATCTGCTGGAGAGGGTTTAATTTCTTGTCAGTTGTTTTTTCAAAGGGGTGATGTTCACCCTTGAATATTCCCAGCAGGTAGTATTTGATTTGGACAAAAGTACGGTCAAAGAATCCGCGGGGTCGAGGAATATATTGCTGGATCTCTCCTGTGGCCAGATGGAAGAACAAGGATAGGAAAGCATTGACTGCTAGGATGGCTGCTATGATGTTGTGGACGAGAACCATGTTCCTGAAATCCATAAAAGCAAAGGAGTCCGGTCTGTGAATGATGAAGCCAGTTAGAATCAAGATCACGATCGCTGCGGTTTGCAGCCAGTGCCACATGCGTTCGTATGCACCATACATATAAACTTTTTTGGTAGGTTTAAGTGAAGTGGGCTTGCGAGTAGAGAAATAGATCCTTAATCCACCATGAGTCATTACACCCATGAAAACTACAGCGCACAAACCGAGGCCGATCCAATCGAGCCAGGCCAGACGATTGTGACCAAAGACATACAGCGATTTGGCAGCTGCTGCTGGATAATAATAAATTTCTCCATCTTCACTGAATTCTATCTCGCCCGCCAGATTTCTTTCAGTGCCTGATACAAAAGCGGGCAAAATTCCTCCAGGAGAGGTTGCAGCTAATTTGATTGGTTGTGTGATCCGGGATTCATCACCGTGGCAAGCTGTGCAATCATCCAGTGCCCAATCTGCGCTGGCAACATCATGATTAATGCTGTAGGGTTGGATCTCTCCCGTAATGCGGGGATTGGAAAGCCCAAGCAGACTCAATCTGTCTTGTACAAAATCTTCTTTTGCTTGAGAATCTATCACCATCTCATCAGCGGTCAATTCTCCATCACTGTTTTCATCAAATCTCAGGATAATACCTGGATGATAGTCGCCATTTTCATAGTAGGCAGCCTTCAAATCAGCCAGGATCACCGGGCGGGGAGGATCCCCGTACTCCCAGAACCAGGTTGTGATCAGGTTATGGGGTGCTAATCTCATATTCCCTTCAACATCTGGGCTGGGTATCAATACCGGTTCAAAGCCAACCAGGAGAGAACCCATAGTGTTGACATCACCTTCGGCCCCACGGCATTCTCGCCTTGGAAGGTCTCCGGGCAGCAGTACGGTCCAGTCATGAACCTGGTTGCCCGATGAATACATTTGAGGTATGTGGCAGGACTCACAGCTCAGTACGTCCAGGTGGCTCTCGAGGTAGGGTAGCCAGTCATGGGTGCTACCGACCTCATGGCAGGACTCACAGGTTCTCATTGAATTATTTAGTTCAGGAGCGACATAGCTCTGGGCGCTGTTGCCCCGGGCAAACTGATGCAATGGCTTTTCGAGGTATTCACCGATCTCGACCCGACGTGGATCGAATAACAGATGATCTGGCCTGGTAGTTTCGGATTCCTGGTAATAGAGTGGGTTGTTGATCGAATAATGGCAATCTACACAGTTCAATAATCGTTCTGCGTGGACATCCCAGGATCGATTTAGAGTTTCCTTATTGGCAAGATTCATCCCTGAATTGGACATCTTTTGAGGAGATATTATCTGGCCGGTAGTAATCGTGCTCCAGCGTTCCGGGGAACAGCCCAGTGTGACAAGGGGATCCTCGACATTATCATGTACAAGGCCGTGACAGGCTCCGCAGTTATTATTAGTCGGATCCTGAATCTGGATCGCGTCTGGAAGGATTTCCAAGTTCTCATCAAAAAGGCTTTCGTTCCAGGTATAGGTTTCTCCGCTTATGGAAACAATACCTGATCCGATCAAGGTAGATGTGTTGACCCATTTGAAATTACCGCTTTGCAGGGCGTCAGCCCGGGCAACATTATCGGGACTCGGGGTATGGCACAAGAAACAATTCATCTCAACTGTGCCAGACTTATTCCAATCCCAGCGTTCCAGCTTACCGGTTACCGGGTTGACGATATTGGTTTCAAGGCTGGTACTGCTGTAGGGTAGGTCAGCTAGCAATTCGCCATTCCTGGCATACATGGCTGGTCCGCCACCGACATGGCGTAAACCGTAGAGTTGGATCCATGCTGGCGTGGTCAGATCTACCCTGTCATCACCCTGGGGTGAGAGATAGCGATACTCGATTGAGTTCCAGGAACCAAACACGCCAGGAGAGATGTCCCAGGGTCTTTCCGTTACCGTTCCACCGGGTTGGGTTATTTCATTTAATCCAACACTGGCATGGTAGCTGTGGTCAGAAATGAAACCTGTGTCATGGCAAGCCCCACAGGTATTCATGGTGGATATCGGATAGCCAGTCTCCAGAACATTATTCCCGTCTTCATCCAGGAAAGGGAAAGATGGATGCAGGGGAGAGGCTTGTTCGGTTTTTTCTTGTCCTGGGCTCGCCCAGACCACACCCTGGGTCAGAAGGACAGTGCCCAGGATGATCAGGAATGAAATTCCTGTTATGAGGAGCAATTTATTATATTTGCTGAGTCGCGTTATTTGATTGCCCATATCAACTGCATCCTTTATTAGGGTTGATAACTATTGGACTGGAAACGGCCGCCCCAATCGATCGGGTCACCGTAATATCCCAGTGATTCCCAATCCATTCTGCCATCAGGGCCGTGGCATTGATCACAGGTTAGAGCTTCCGTGGCTGCTCTGACCATGTGAGTGGTTGGCCAATACATATCCGTTTCAGTGAATCCATACTGACCGCTGTAATCCAGGCCGGTGATATCGGAACCGAGTTGAAGGGCTAAATCCCAGTCGAATTCGGTCCAAAAACCTCCCTCACCAAAGGTTTTTGGCTGGAGGAGGATATTGTTTACAGTGTCATAGGGTTGTTTCGCAACGTGAACTTTGAAGGGGAAAATCTTGGAAGGATTGTCAGTGATATTACCAGCTGGCAGATTTATGTGGACCAACTGATCTGGATCGATCATATCTCCCAGGATATATCGTTCAGCTACACCGCCGTTATACCATCGGTAAATCGGAGTGAAGTTGCCTTCATATACAAAGCTGCCCTTGATCTTCAAATAAGTGTGAACGCTTTCTTCGATCTCGTCGCTGCCAGCGGTGGACCAATCCCAATACATCTTGGTTGCATCGCGTGTTGCGGCATTTGGGATGTGGCAGGTCTGACAGGCAACTGAGTCAACATGGGCGTTGATCCGGTCATCCTCATGCAGTTCTTTAGAGTGGCAGTCAATGCAGTAGATCTGGTTTTCATCATCCAAACTGACAGAAATGGACCGCCCCATAATGTTGTGGCTTTCGGTTTGGTGGCAGTCGGTGCACATAAAATCATGTTCACCCATGTGGATATCAACGTTGGAAGGGGGGAAGTAAAGTGTTTCATCAAGGTCGCCGTGTTTGACCGCGTTGCCGCCGCCGCCATTAAAATGGCAGCTGCCGCAATTTTCCCGGGTTGGGGTTGCGACGCTCTGAGCGACTTCTAAAAGATTTACACCCTCAACCGGTATCCCGGCCAGCCCCTTCACATAAGTGCCCGTATTATCATGGCATGCCAGGCAGTCGACTAATTCTTCCTGGCTGAAGTCGAAATTAGCGTCTTCCCAACCATAACCTGCATGGCAGGAGGTGCAGCTGGGCCAGTTGCCTTGAATACCAATGCAGAAGTTGTTAATTGAGTTCTTTTTACCGACGGTGACTGTGTTGTCTCTGCCTTCAAGTTGATAGGGTTTGCTTTCCCAAGTCCAATGAGCTGTGGCCATAATTTCCTGCGCAGTGTCTTCGTGGCATTCCAAGCAGGCCCGGGTAACTTCTGGTCCGGTTTCAAAAGGGCCTTCGATGATCGCTGAATGGTCGGTGTGGGGGACTTTTAGGGGCACGTTATCCCAGGGATCCGAACTGATAGAATTTTCGACCCGCGGGAAGAAGATCACAATTGGGATGATTATTATAAAAAGGATAAAAACGGCACCAAATATCCAG
>CAZOUN010000097.1:0-9233 GCA_964582965.1 uncultured Anaerolineales bacterium
ATTCTGGAAGAACAAAAACAAAAGATCACAAAGGCTACCAAAGGCGGAAAAAAAGAAGAAGACGAAGCAAAAAAGTAAGCAAAACTAGAATAAATCTGTACAACCAACAAACCTGCCAGCACTTGCGGCGGGTTTGTTTTTTTTATCGGGACAATATGTGACCGATCGAATCAGAAATATCTCCAGCCAGAACCGCTGCCGAATTGCCACTGGTTTCTTCTGCCAGCTCGCCGGCTTTGGCATGGATCCAGGCGCCAGCCGCAGCCGCATCAAACGGCTTAAGTCCCTGGGCAATCAACCCTGTGATCATCCCTGCTAACACATCCCCGCTGCCAGCTCTTGCCAGGGCAGGATTGGCTGAAATAAGGATTTTCGTTCTGCCATCTGGAGCCGCAATCACTGATTGAGCTCCTTTCAATAAAACGATCTGCTTCCAATGTTGTGCATATTCTTCAGCAATTTCCACCCTGTTTTCTTGTATTTGCACCACAGACAATCCCGTTAGTTCTGACATCTCTCCAGGATGAGGGGTTAACACACAATCATTGGGTAGTTTCTTTTGCCAATCTACTATACCCGAGAGAAGCCGTAACCCATCGGCATCAATTACCAGCGGAGGTAGTCCCTCAAGTTGGAGTATTTTCTCGAGGAACTTCCCAGTACCACTCCTCATTCCAAAACCAGGTCCGACCAAACAGGCTGTCGGTTTCTTCATCGAATTTCTAATGATATCTCCCGCTTCTTCCGCTATTCCCCCACCCTGTTCCGGGAGAACTATCCAGGTGGCTTCCGGTAATGTTTTGATCAATCCCTGGTATATCCCCCGCGGAACAGCCAAAGTAACCAGGCCAGAACCAATTCTATAGGCTGATTTTCCAGCCAGTACAGCAGCTCCAGGGAATTCTAGAGACCCAGCAACCACCAGGCTGGTTCCAAATGTTCCTTTATGGGCTGTCGGAGGTCGTTCAGGCAGACTGGAAAAAACCCATTCCTTTTCAATAACCTCCCTACTTATTCTGTCATACGCCTGGAGGCCAGAGGACAGCCCGATATCCACCACCTCCAGCTCTCCCAGGTACTCGTAGGCTGGAAACATCAGGGTTCCCTTCTTAACAGCAGCCATCGTGACAGTCAGGTCTGCAGCCAAACAAACAGGCGACACTTGGCCATTGTCACAATCCACACCTGATGGACAATCGACAGCGACTATGACAGGCTTTTTCTCAAGATCTTCCAGGATTTCCTTTACTTCGCCTAATAACAGGTCAAGGGGATGGCGCAGAGGAAGTTTAATCCCAGTCCCTAATACGCCATCGATCAACAAATCCGACATCGCAATATCGAGCTGGAGATCTAGCGAAGATTGGTCCGGATCGAGATATTCTGTCAGCGTAGCACCACGAACTGCTACTCTCTTAATCAAGGGATCTAATTCAGAACGCTTACGAAGAAAGATCACCACCCCCGTCCAACCCCATGACAATAAATAATCAAGTGCTACCAGAGCATCTCCCCCATTATTTCCTGATCCTACCAGGGCTATGACCTTCTTCCCCTCGGGACTTCCATATCGCTCATGGATCAGTTCTGCCAGACCTTTACCAGCTGCCTCCATCATTGCCGGATATGTATGGCCGGCTGCATCAGCTGCTTTCTCAATTCCGATCATTTCACTTACACTGACATATTTCATAGTCATCCTCGAGAAATTTTTACCCAATAGGTTAAGTTAGTTTACCAGACACACAATTATCAAGCAGCTATCCAATTCTATTATATTGAGCATAATAGTTAAGATAATTGCCGCGACCCTATTCCAGAATCGGCTATACTTGGATTGAGGATTATAGAATAAAGGTATGTTTAAAAGCGATTACATCAAAGCTTTATATGATTACAAAAAAGCCCGGCGAGGAGCATCTGTCCAGGAGCTGTTAGCGCGGCTGACAGGCAAACCTGATGTTAGTGAGCTCCATTCCTACGACGAAGTCCGTCAACAACTGCAAGCAATCGAAAAAAGTGTGGAACATCTCGAGGAAATCCCACTGGACGCTATCGTTGGCAGTGTTGGGCGCTACCATGATTTCACCCGGAGTTTCCTTCCCAAAGCATCCATTGACGAGAACCGTTGGGCGAGAGTGATGGCAACCTCCCAGGGATTATCTGGGCTACCAGCTATAGAGGTATATAGAATTGGCGAAGTATATTTTGTTCGAGATGGAAATCATCGGGTATCAGTTGCCAGGCAAATGGGCAATACAACTATCCAGGCCTATGTGACCAATGTTGAAACCAAAGTTGACCTAAGCCCGGATTTCACACCAGACGAATTAATTATCAAATCCGAACAAGTCAAATTCCTTGATAAAACCAGGCTCGATAGAGATATACCCAACGCCGACCTATCAACAACCAAAGCTGGCGGCTACCCAACATTGTTGGAGCATATAGAAGTCCACAGATATTATCTTGGATTGGAAAAACAACAAAAAATTCCTTACCAAGAAGCTGCGGCAAATTGGTACAAGGAAGTATTCCTCCCGGTTGTGAATATAATCAAAAAGCGAGATCTGTTATACGATTTTCCGGACCGAACAGCCACAGATCTATATTTATGGGCAGCAGATCATCGAGCAAGCCTGGAACAACAAGTGGGTTGGGATATTGGAGCAGAGGCAGCTTTAACCAATCTGTCAGATATGTATAGCTCAAAAAGAAAATCTGGTTTAAGGTTATTATCAAAATTGGTCAATTCGTTAGTTCCAAATGCGCTTGAGAATGCTCCACCAGTAGGCACCTGGAGGGAAAAACTGGATCAGATGACCGTATTGGAGCATCTATTCAATGACTTGATTGTTGCCATGGATGACAGTTCAACCGCTTGGGAAGCCCTTGATCTGGCAATAATCCTGTCCAAACTAGAAAACAGCAGTATTCATGCAGTCCATATTCATTCTGATATACAAACAGGCAGCCAGGCAGAACACAACTCCCTCGAGGACGCATTTCTCTCCCACTGCCAAAACGCTGGTATAAACAACTTCGAATTCATGTTGGCTGAGGGTGAGATTAACAAAGTATTATGTGACCGTGCTCGATTTGCGGATATTATATTGCTTCCCCTGAACCACCCGCCGGGGAATGAACCAATAAAACGATTAAGTTCTGGAATTACATCCTTGATCCGTAATTGTTCGGTACCAATTCTCACAGTTCCTGCGGCACCAACCCCACTGAACACAATCCTGCTTGCATATGACGGCAGTATTAAAGCCAAAGAAGCCCTCTTCATTGCTGCCTACTTCGGAGCCCAGCATGGATCAACCGTCAAGGTTCTGACCAGCACGGTTGGCGTTGACAATCCAGATTCAATCCAGGAAGAAGCCAAGAATTATTTAACTCGATTCCCCATTAACTCTCAGTACATGATTAGCCAAGTTCCAGTGCCTGAAGAGATCAGTATCATACACCAATCTCAGGATATCGATCTGATATTGATCGGCGGGTATAGTGGAAGTACCCTAATAGATGTAATGCTGGGAAGTGCCGTAGACAAAGTAATGCGCGAGATTCAGCTGCCCATACTCATTTGTCGTTAGATATGAACCAATAATTCTTTATTCTGGATCCGGCATGATCTCTGTGACCATGGATTGAAAGGTATTGATCACCAGGGTTTTTCCCACTCTAGTTTCTTTCACAGTGTCCGGGCGATAGACATGGATATGACCATGGAAATGATAAGCCGGCTGAAAGGTATCGATCAACCAGCGAAACGCATTAATCCCTTGATGAGTCCAATCTTCCCCTTCATGTATCCCCCTAGGTGGAGCATGAGTGATGAAAATATCCAGGAATCGGCCATATACCAATCTGTTAAATAACATACCTGGTACAAGTCGGAGCACATGTAACCACATATCTCCCTGGGTATATTGATATTTGGTTTTCCGATTATAACGGATGCTACCTTCAACTCCTGCTAGCAACAATCTACCTTCTCGATAGGTCTTCCGATGCAGATTATCCGCCCCTAATGGATACGACTGTGTTTCATCTTGATTATCCTTTTTATAAAGATCATGATTCCCGTGGACAAAATATAACGGTTTGTTGAGCCCATAAATAATATATTCCAGGTACTCATATGGTAGATCCCCGCAGGAAAGCACGAAAGCCACATCGTTATAGCGCTTATTAAGCGCTTCACTGTTAACCCTGGGATCAACCTGGTCACTCACAGACAGAATTTTCATGATTGAAACATACCTATATTCATCAGAATTGTGTCCATTGTACTATAACGTGTTCATGTATTTCGAGCCAGAAAACACCCCGGGAGAGTTCATAACCATGTCTGTATAATAATCCGGATCATTAATTTGATTATCTTAATTGACAAGACATCTGCAACAATATACACTTGATGTACAATGGTACCAATCACTCTTCAAGGATCTGCAATCAATAAAACCGTTGTATGACAAAACACAAACAATCACCATTCTTAATGCTGGGAGAGATCGTTGTGGATCTTATATCCACAAAGGTAGTTGATTCTCTGGCAATAGCTAATCTTTTTGAACAATTCGCCGGTGGCGAGGTGTCTAACCTGGCTACAAACCTTTCCCGCTTGGGCTTTGATGCTTCGCTCAGCGCCTGCATTGGAAATGATGGATTTGGAAAGTTCCTCCAAGGTCATCTTGTCCAAGCTGGAGTAAACATTGATCATCTGCAAACCACAGATCATGCAGCAACTACACTGATACCGGTTGCTCGAAACTCAGGTACACCAGATTTTATTATCTACCGCGGCGCAGATCAATACCTTAGTCTTACTGATGATCTCCTTGCCGCAGCCAAAGAGTATAACTTCATTCATACTTCTGCATTTGCACTCTCAAGGGATCCTTGCCGCACAACAATATTGACCGTATTAGAAGCCAATCAAAACCAGGGAAAGATCATTTCTCTTGATCCAAATTACCATCCCGGAATTAGGTCAGATCTTCCGGATTATCAAACCTCCCTTAAAAATTTCTATAAATATTTCACGGTCACTAAACCTTCACTAGATGACAGCATCCGTCTTTTTGGCCCAGGGTATAAACCCACTCAGTATTTGGAGAAATACCTCGACCTCGGTCCTGAAATCGTAGTGCTGACAATGGGAGGTGAAGGATCAATACTGGGAACCACAAAAGGAGATATGATCCAAATCCATCCTAACCCTGTACCGGTGGTGGATATCACTGGAGCTGGTGATGCTTTTTGGTCTGGTTTATTGGCAGGTTTATCTAAAGGTTATTCAGCTCTAACCGCTGCCCGGTTGGGACAGGTTATTGCAGAATATAAAATCGGCTTTGTCGGACCGTTTCAGGAGCATTTACCATTACAAATGTACCTAAATTTAGCTGAAAACACACCAATTAGTCGATTTTAATATTTCCTTAAATTGAATTATGGTATATTTAATCCGCTTAAGTAATTGCCTGCTAAGGAGGTGTTTTTCAAACCCGCTAAAAACCTCGCATGATTTCCAATATATTGTCCAAATCATTATTAAGGAGTTAGAAGAATGAAAACGAAACGTTTCTTTTGGGCATTAGTTGCCCTCCTGATCGTCAGCTCCCTCGTTCTTGGCGCCTGCGGCGGAAAAGATGAACCCGCCCTCGTTGTTGATGAACCCGTGGTAGTTGAAGAACCTGAAGTCTTCCTGGCTTGCCAGGTCACCGATGTCGGTGGTATTGACGACAAATCCTTCAACGCTACCGCCTGGAAAGGCATGGAAGACGCTGTTGCAGACTTTGGTATTGAGGCCAAGTACCTCGAATCCCAGCAGCAGACTGATTACGAAGCCAATATCAACGCTTTCCTCGAGGAAGGCTGCGATCTGATCATGTCCGTCGGCTTCTTATTGGGTGATGCCACAGCCGCTGCTTCTGGCGCCAACCCTGACCAGAACTTTGGCATCGTCGATGTCAACTACCTGGACTTCCCCAATCTGTACGGCTCCGGCTTTGCCATCAACGAGTCCACCTTCCTGGCAGGCTACCTTGCTGCTGGCATGAGTGAGACCGGCATTGTTGCTACCTACGGTGGCATCAACATTCCGCCCGTCACCATCTTCATGGATGGTTTTGTGTTGGGTGTTGAATACTACAATGAAGTTAACGGCACCTCGGTCAAGACCCTTGGTTGGGATGTTGCAGCACAGGATGGACTCTTCACCGGCAACTTCGAAAGCACCGATGACGGCCGCACCATGGGCGAATCCCTGCTTGACGAAGGCGCAGACGTCATTATGCCTGTTGCTGGCCCTGTAGGCGCTGGAACGATCGCGGTTCTTGAAGAACGTGGAACCGGTATGGTCGTTGGCGTTGACAATGATTGGTCCCTGGCATATGCCAACCAGGCCGAAATCGTCCTGGTGAGCGCCATAAAGAATATGGACAAGTACGTTTACGAGACCATTGCCTCTGTTCAGGATGGCACCTTCGCCGGTGGCAATTACCTGGGCACACTTGAGAATGGTGGCGTAGGCCTTACCTATGGTGGTGTTGAAGTACCTGCTGAACTTATGGCAGAAGTCGATGCATTGGCACCCTTGATCATCGCTGGCGAGATCGCCACACTTCCGTAGTTGAGCAATGCTATTCATCTTTAATATGATGAATTAGAGCAAATAACGGTGTGTGGGGTATATCCCCACACACCGTTTTGAATAAAAAGCCGAGGAGTGAACAGTGTTTGAACAACCTCAAGGTATCAAACCCGTTATTGAAATTGATGATTTTTCCTCAAAAAGGAAGTTTCGTGATTTACCCTGGTGGTTTTTTGCACTTATTCTGATTGCAATATATGTTTTTTTCGTAATTTCCACTAATGAGGAATACAACGCAGCTTTTAATTTTATTAAAATTGGGCTTCAGGTAACTATTAAAACTACCATGATAGCCTATGTATTTGCCATAATTTTAGGCCTCTTAGCTGGATTGGGCAGAATTTCTAAGAGCGTGATCTTAAATAATATATCCCGTTTATATGTTGAGCTTATCCGGGGTATCCCGATTCTTGTTTTAATCTTTTTCATTGCTCTGGTAGGTGTTCCTGTGCTGGTCGACGGAATAAATAATTTTGGTTATTGGTTATCTGATCAAGGTGTAGAATTTCTTGGAAAGATATTTACGGCAATAACCAATCAAGATATATCCATGAATGCCCGGGCTATTACTGCTTTGGCATTTACATATGGTGCTTACCTGGCCGAGATTTTCCGGGCTGGGATCCAATCAATTGTCAAAGGACAAATGGAAGCGGCCCGCTCCCTGGGAATGTCATATGGTCAAGCAATGCGTTTTGTGATCCTTCCGCAGGCGGTCCGCAATGTGCTGCCTGCGCTAGGCAATGATTTTGTTGCTATGGTGAAAGACTCATCCCTGGTTTCTGTGCTGGCCGTAAGGGATATCACTCAGGTTTCAAGGCTGTATGCTGGATCCACTTTCCGCTTCAGGGAATCATATATCATCCTGGCAGTAATGTACCTCACCATGACGGTCATACTGTCGCTAGGGGTTCAGCTGCTGGAAAGGCGGTTAAGAATTCATGACTGATCAAAAACCAATCATCGTCGTCAAGGACCTTTATAAATACTTTGGCGAAATCAAAGCAGTAGATGGCGTATCCTTAAACATTGAAAAAGGAAAAGTTGTTGTTGTCATTGGCCCCAGCGGTTCAGGCAAATCCACCCTGCTGCGCTGTATCAACCATCTGGAGGAGCCAACCAGTGGGGAAATCTGGATCGATGGCGAAAAATTAACTCATGCTGCCAAACAGATCAATGAGATCAGGGCAGAGATTGGCATGGTATTCCAGCTTTTCAATCTTTTTCCCCATTTGTCTGTGTTGGAAAATGTGACCCTGGCCCAAAAAGTAATTCGGGGCAGATCGAAAGATGAAGCCAATCATATTGCCATGGAAAAATTAAAGAGAGTTGGTATCCCGGAAAAAGCTGACGCATATCCGTCCAATTTGTCCGGTGGCCAGCAGCAGCGGGTAGCTATAGCCAGGGCCCTGGCAATGAATCCTAAGATCATGCTATTTGACGAACCAACCAGCGCTCTTGACCCTGAAATGATTAAAGAAGTGCTGGATGTGATGCTTGATCTTGCCCAGGAAGGCATGACCATGGTTTGTGTATCCCACGAGATGGGTTTTGTGCGATCCGCGGCGGACGAGGTTGTGTTCATGGATTTTGGAAAAATTGTGGAACACACCACACCTGTTGGATTGTTCAACAATCCTCAAAATGATCGGACAAAATTGTTCCTGAGCCAGATACTGGAACATTAAGCGGAAACCGGATTTTCCATTTATTGAGGTAAACAATGTCAAGAAAAGATGGACGTGCGATTGATCAGCTCCGTCCCGTAAGTATTGTGCCGGATTATGTAGAATTCCCGGAAGGATCGGTATTGATATCGATTGGAAAGACCCGGGTTTTATGCAATGTCAGTGTTGAAAATTCAGTTCCTGCCTGGATGGATCGAGAAGGGTCCACCAAGGGTTGGATCACGGCTGAGTATGGCCTGCTCCCCCGCTCGACTTCAACCAGAGTGAAGAGAGAAACCAAGGGTCTTAGCGGACGGACCCAGGAAATAAAACGAATTATTGGACGTTCATTAAGGGCTGCTTTTGATCTTGATTTGCTCGGGAACAGGACGTTGATTGTTGATTGTGATGTCATCCAGGCGGATGGCGGAACGCGGACTGCTTCGATAACTGGTGGATATGCCGCACTTTCAATAGCCATTCAAAAACTTGTTGCCATGGATGAGATCCCACCGGATGTGTTCATCTCACCAATAGCTGCCATTAGTGTTGGTTTGATCGATGGCCATCCTATGTTGGATCTGGACTATAGTGAGGATTCAAGAGCTGAAGCAGACCTGAATATTGTCATGAATATGGACGGCGAATATATTGAAATCCAAGGGACTGGGGAAGGTGCTACTTTTTCCAGAGATCTGTTAAACGAGTTGCTTGATCTTTCCACTAAAGGTATTAAAGATCTGTTTAATTATCAACAAACCTGGCACTATTCTGCTAAGGATTGAAACTTTCAGCTGGATTAGATCGTAGTAGATTATGAGCTGTGAAATAAAAAAACCTCGCAAGTACTGGAGTGCACCCCATAAGGTGGACAAATAAATAAAAACCCTCTCTTGGGTAAT
>CAZOUN010000098.1:0-9048 GCA_964582965.1 uncultured Anaerolineales bacterium
AGTACAAAGGAACCGGGCCAAGCGTTTACTCCGGGCAGCATTAAGGGAAGTAATAGCTACTATCCCGCCTGGATACAAAGGAATCCTTATCGCCCGAAAATCGCTGATTGACGCCAACTGCAGCCGAACGAGTGCAGCATTGAAATCCCTGCTGAACAAGGCCGGAATCGTTTCCAGTAACTAAAATGGATAATCAGATCAGTTTGGAACACCCTGAACACATTCACCCCACTCAAGATCCGCAATTAAAAGATCTTGAAGTATCGGTTTGGACGATTCTTCGCTTTCCTGTGCTGGCTCTTATCCTGCTATATCAAAAAACCCTCTCCAAGGCACTGCCCGGGAACACATGCCGGTTTTACCCAAGCTGTTCTCACTATACTTACCAGGCAATTTATAAGTATGGCGTTTTGAGGGGAGGAGTAATGGGATCATGGCGCATTTTGCGCTGCAATCCATTTTCAAAGGGTGGATTTGACCCTGTAAAATAGAACAAACAAAAAAACTATGATAAAAAACAAAAAATTCCTATTCATCATTATCCTGGCAGTGGTCGCCCTCACCTTGGGTGGCTGTACTGGAAGGCGCGTAGTAGCGACCGGCTGGTCTGGTATCACTGTCAACGAGGAGACGGTTTATTTCTCCTACGGACCACATGCTTACGCGCTTAATCTTAAGAACGGAGCCCAGCAGTGGCAATACCCAACCGAACCGATCAATGGTGTAGATTTTTACGCCGCACCAGTTCTGGCAGATGAAAATAGCCAACTGCTCGTCGCTGGTTTTGACAGCGTTTTATACAGCGTGAACCCAGTCAATGGATCAGAAAATTGGTCTTTCGGAGCGGCCGAAAATCGTTATATTGCTCCCCCACTGGCTACTGAAGAAGGAATTTTCGCTCCAAATTCTGATAACAGCCTTTACGGAGTAGACTTTGACGGCCTGCTGCAATGGGAATTCGAAACTGAAGATCCACTCTGGGCATCGCCTATCTGGTCAGAAAATTGCGGTTGTATCTACCAGGTATCGATGGATCATTATTTATATGCCATCAATCCGGAAAACGGAAAACTGATCTGGAAGTCCGAGGATCTGGGCGGCCCGATAGTCAGCAATCCATCCTTATCTGAAGACGGTTTGATCTTGCTTGCCACATTTAATAACGAAGTCATCGCCCTCGATGAAGAAAGCCATCAAGTTGCTTGGCGTTTTGGAACAACAGACTGGGCCTGGGCTACACCAGTGATTGATAATGAACAAGTCTATGCCAGCGACATATCTGGCACTTTTTACACACTCGACCTCCACAGTGGTGAATTACTCTGGCAGGTTCAACCGGGCGGAGGGATCTATTCCTCCCCGTTGGTGCAAGATGGAATGGTCTACTTCTCAACCGATACCAGCAGTTTGGTAGTTCTCAGCCGGGAAGGCGTGGTTCAGCGCAATCAGCCAATTGAAGGGAAATTATACGCCAGTCCCGTAGGTGCAGAAGACAAAGTACTCCTAGCACCCTCAGAAGCGGAGTATTTCCTGGTAGCGCTCAGCGAAAGCGGCGTTCAGGTTTGGGGTTATCCCCTGCCCGAATAATTAGTCTTTGTCGGATTGTTCTGACTTTAGAAATATAAATAGGAAAAAACTATGTGGGATGCCTTTATTACCTTAATGATTACAGTAATGCTCTTCATTTACAACCTGATCGGGCAGAACTTCGGCTGGGCCATCATTATCTTCACCGTGCTGGTGAGATTGGTGACCTATCCGCTGACCGCCAAACAAATGAAAAGCAGTAAAGCCATGCAGGATCTCCAGGGTTCCAAAGAATGGAACGATATGCAGACCAAGTACAAAAATGACAAAGAGGGCTTGGCCCAGAAGCAGATGGAGATTTACAAGGAAAAGGGTATCAGCCCCTTTGGATCCTGTTTGCCGTTATTGGTCCAGTTCCCAGTCATTATTGGCCTTTACCAGGCAATCATCCGGACACTGGCAGTGACTCCGATCCAGCTGGTGAATTTATCGAAACATATTAGTGATGGTGCTAATCTGATTCCCATCAACAGCCAGTTTTGGTGGATGGAGCTCAGCGAACCGGAACGATTGCCCATCTTTGGTGTCGCGGTGCCGGTCTTGGCCATCCTGGTTCTGATATCCTCCTATATTCAGACAAAAATGGTCACTCCCTCCGGTGGCGCAGCGGATAACGCCCAAGGCGCTCAAATGACCCAAGCGATGACCCTTTACATGCCCTTCTTCATGGGCTACCTGGCAATGACTTTTGCCTCTGGTCTGGCGCTGTACTTTATCGCCACCAACCTGGCAACCATTGCTCAATATGTGATCACCGGGCAGGCAAATTTCAAAAATATACTCCCAAAACTACCAAATTTTAGCCAGCTAGGTAAACAATAAATTAGGGAGATCATCGGAGAAGGCTTATGAAGAACAACCGCGCCACCCTGGAAGTTATCGCTAAAAACGTCGAAGAAGCCATTGAAAAGGGTTTATCGGATCTTGGTTTACCTCGCGACGCAGTGGAGATCGATGTTTTAGATGAAGGTGGATCCGGCATTCTGGGCCTAGGCTCACGCCAGGCACGTGTCCGAATTTCCATCCTGGGGCAAAGTGATGACCAGAAGATGGAAGACGTTCAAGCGCCAATTAAGGAACCTAATTCCGACGAGACACTAAATCTGGTTGAAGAGATCGTATCCGAGCTGCTCGATAAAATGAACCTGGAAGCCTCAGTTGATGCCAAGTATGGAGAGAAGAGCGACAAATTGCCTCATACGCCCATCCTGGTAGATATCACAGGCAATGATCTGAGCGTTCTGATCGGTAGGCGAGCAAAAACACTCAACGCGCTGCAGTACATCACACGCTTGATATTGGGAAAAGAACTCGAACACGGCATCCCCCTCAGTATCGATGTGGAAGGTTACCGCGAACGTAGAGAAATACAGGTGCGCCAATTGGCCCGTCGGGTTGCCGATCAGGTAGCCGATACTAAGCGGGAACAAGCCCTGGAACCTATGCCGCCCAACGAGAGGCGTTTTGCCCATCTGGAACTGCAGGATGAATCCCTGGTATTCACAGAAAGTGCAGGTCAGGAACCTTACAGGAAAGTTGTGATCCATCCGAGTGAGTAAAGAACACATTTGTCATCAAAGCCCCTTCGGGGGCTTTTTTTTATTACGCGGAAATTATTATCTTTAGCGCAATGAATAATCCACCAAGCGTTCTCGCCTCCGATGCCATGTTACTGCCCAATGAACCTTCCATTCAATAGTTTTTTATAATTGGCTATCTTCACCTATCAGGTATAATTCAGCCATGAACCGCCCTACTCCTGATTACTTGATTTTTGGTCACATTACCCAGGATCTGGTGGACGATAAAACCCGGATAGGCGGGACAGCAATTTTCAGTTCAATCCTTGCCAGAAGATTAGGGCTGGAAGTTGCCCTGGTCACTTCGTTTGATGCCGATCTTGATCTTGATGCCTTAAAGGGAATCCAGATCATCAATCAGAATGGGCAAGGAACTACGACCTTTAAAAATATATACAACTCAACTGGTAGAACTCAATACCTGTTGGATAGAGCCGAGAATCTAGATACATCTCTGATCCCGGATAATTTCCGAATGGCAAAGATCGTTCACCTCGCGCCGGTCGCCAGGGAAATTAGGCTCGGAGCCGGAAGCGAATTCTCAAATTCTGCACTGGCTTATTCTCTGCAAGGATGGCTGCGAGATTGGGATGATTCGGGGTTAGTCCATCCAGCTTCTCTTCCAGAGTTGGATCACGATGGACCGTTGAACGGGACCGCATTCTTGAGCATCGAGGATCTTGGTTTTGACAGATCAGCCCTGGATCCCATCCAGAGTCAATTTCAAGAAATCGTCCTCACAACTGGAGTCCAGGGAGCAGAACTGTATACAAATTATGAAATGGAACTGGTCCTTGCGGATCCTATCCAAGAAGTTGATCCAACCGGTGCCGGTGATATATTTACTGCAGCATATATTATCGCGAAGGTTATCAATGGCAAATCACTCCCCGAGGCTGCCCGTTTCGCAAATGCCCTGGCTGGAATTTCAATCACAAGGCCTGGAATTGATGGCATACCAACTATAGAAGAGATTACAGAAGTTCAAAAGGCTTATTAAAATTATGGGATTTATCTATACCATTGCCAACCAAAAGGGCGGCGTAGGGAAAACCACCTCAACCATTAACCTGGGCGCTTTCCTGGCCCATTACGGTATGAACGTTTTGCTGGTGGATATCGATCCCCAATCAAACGCCACATCCTCGGTTGGTATTGATAAACAGGCAGTGAGGGGCGGCACTTATCAGGCTTTGTTGGAAGAAGGAAATATTCGGGATTATATCTTGCGCAACCCCAAGCTTAAATTATCCATTCTGCCAGCTTCGCCTGATCTGGCTGGTGCTGAAGTGGAGTTAGTAAACGAGGTTGGACGGGAAACCCTTCTAAAAAGGAAATTGCTCCCACTGGCAGAAGATTTTGATTATATCCTGATCGACTGCCCCCCTTCCCTGGGTTTATTGACCTTAAATGGTCTGGTGGCAGCAGTCGACGGCATCCTGATTCCGGTCCAATGTGAGTACCTGGCCATGGAGGGTTTGGGAGACCTGGTCGCTACTATCGAAAGGGTACGCCGGGTGATCTCTCCTGATTTGACCGTCCGCGGAGTGATCCTGACTATGTTCGATTCTCGCACCAACCTGGCCAATGATGTAGTCAAGGAAGTTAAAAAACATTTCGAAGACAAGGTATTTAATTCTATTGTGCCCCGCAGCATCCGTCTGGCGGAAGCTCCTTCGTACGGTGTGCCTATATCTCTCTATTCACCAGGATCGATCGGCGCCAAAGCTTACCAAGAGCTGGCCAGAGAACTTCTGCTGGGAGATGGCCATCAACTACCTGCGGTATAATTGCAATTAACTAAAGAATCCACTAAAAAATAATATTTGAGAGTAAATAAAATATATGGCAGCCAAAAGACCCGGTCTCGGAAAAGGCCTTGACGCACTCATCCCCTCCCATCCAGAAGGTGAAATCCTGGAAGAATTCGGCGGTGTATTGGAAGTACCGCTGGCGTTGATCGCCACCAATCCCCATCAGCCCAGGAGGACTTTTGACGAGGACCTACTTAAAGACCTGGCTGCTTCCATCGTAGAACACGGAATTATCCAACCCCTCGTGCTTTCCACACAGGACGCGGATAAAGAACAGAAATATGCTCTCATAGCCGGTGAACGGCGCTTAAGGGCAGCCCACCTGGCAGGTTTAAAAACCATACCAGCCGTATTACGGGAAGCAAAAGGCCATGACCACCTGCTGTTGGCTTTGATTGAGAACGTACAAAGAGCAGACCTCAATCCACTTGAAACCGCAACCGCATATCAGAGCCTGGCAGTAGAATTTTCTCTCTCCCACGAGGAGATCGGCAAACGGGTTGGGAAAAGCCGCACATCTGTAACAAATATTCTGCGTCTATTGGATCTGCCCGATGTGGTCCAGCAAGCAGTCAGGAAAAACCAGATCAGTATGGGTCATGCCCGGGCACTATTGGGATTACCTACAATTAAAGGGCAGAGCGCTGCATTGCAAACCATATTGACCCAGGAACTAAATGTGCGCCAAACCGAATCACTGGTGACCCGGCTTAAGGGCAATAAGAAACCCAAGCCGCCTAAAAAAGATGCGAAATCCCCCGAATTAAAAGCTCTGGAAGAAGATCTGCAGTCCTCATTAGGGACCAAGGTTCGCATAACCCGCTCCAAAAAAGGAGCCGGAACTATCACGGTCCACTATTATACAGATGAAGAACTTAACACCCTGATGGACCAATTCCTAAAATAGTAATAATTCTAAATGTCATCCGGAGATCGGTATGGAAGCATTATCCCTTATCAATGCCCGTATATTCACCATGGATGCAGGCTCTGCTGAGGCTTCCGGACTGATAATAGAAGACGGCAGGATCAGCCGCACCCTCACTGGAACATCCGGGAAAGAACCCCCTGCTCAGGGCAGCTTCCTCGACCTTGGCGGCAGGATCATCCTACCCGGATTGATCGACAGCCACCTGCATTTGCGGAAGTACGCTGAAACTCTGGATAAGATCAACTGCGAAACACAAACGAAAATAGAATGTTTGGATAGAGTACGGAAGGCAGCAATCTCCACTGCTCCCGGGGAATGGATCCTGGGACACGGGTGGAATCATAACTCCTGGCAAGATGGATATGGAAGTGCTGAAGAGCTGGATCAAGCCGCACCCGGTCATCCTGTATATCTTACTGGAAAATCACTTCATGTTTCCTGGGCCAACACCAAAGCGATGTCTTTAGCCGGCATCGATGAAAAGACGCAAGATCCGCCAGGGGGCGTCCTTCAGCGGGATGTTGATAGAAACCCAACCGGTATCCTCTTCGAAGAGGCCGTGAAGCTAATTGAAGAGATAATTCCAGTACCTTCTGTAGAAAAAGTCGCTACTTCTATTCTTAAAGCTCAGGAGTCCCTCTGGAAAATGGGAATCACTGGCGTTCATGATTTCGATCGGGAATTATGTATCCAGGCACTGCAGTTACTAAATCAAGATGGTCTACTTCACCTTCGGGTTCAGAAAAGCATCCCGAGTGAGTTCCTGGATCAGGCAATCAAGCTGGGATACAAGACAGGAGCAGGAAATGACTGGCTGTGGTTTGGCGGAGTGAAAGAATTCATGGACGGCGCACTGGGCCCCAAGACAGCTGCAATGATCGCACCTTATCAAGGTTCTGGTGAAATGGGCATATTGTTGAATTCTGAGGCTGCCATCATCGATCTGGGTCGAAAATCTGCCGATCATGGGTTATCACTATCCATACATGCAATCGGAGACCAAGCAAATCGGACACTACTAAACGCCCTCGAAGATATTCGCTCTTATGAAAAGGAAACCGGGCTCGCCCCTCTTCCCCATCGGATCGAACATGTTCAATTAATCGATCCGATAGATCTGCCGAGACTGGCTGATCTCGATATCATCGCCTCCATGCAGCCGATCCATGCCACCTCGGATATGGAAATGGCAGATGCCTATTGGGGAGAGCGGACCGCTTTCGCCTATGCTCAGAGAGCTCAATTCGATCAAGGAGCGTTAGTGATTTTCGGGAGCGATGCCCCAGTCGAAAGCCCCAACCCCTGGTTAGGAATCCATGCAGCGGTAACAAGGCAGCGAATTGACAGTTCTCCCGGACCCGACGGGTGGCACCCGGAGGGACGTGTATCTATTGATCAAGCCCTGGCAGCTTTTACTATAAACCCTGCCCGGGCCGCTGGCAGAGGGAATACTCAGGGAAAACTAGCTCCGGGTTATTGGGCTGATCTGATCGTATTGGATAAGGACCCTTTCAGCTGTCCTGCTGCTGAACTTTCAAGAATTCAACCTCAAGGCACAATGGTTGCAGGAAAATGGGTTTATCGCGATTTCTAACAAAATTTACTCTCATGAAATAATTATCAAGGATAAGACAAGTGTCTAAGAAAGTCAGGATCTATCTGCTCGTTCTTTTCGTCACCACTCTGGTATCTCAAAGTGCTGCCCGAATCACTCCAGCCCAGGCTCAGAACCTAATTGAGTTTTCATCTACAGAGGTCATAAACAATTTTCCAAACGAGATGGTCTTCCGGGTCGGGGTGACCAGCGCCGGGGCGGATATTGTTAGCGCAAAATTTTCCTACACAAATGAAAATCTATATGGCTCAAGGAGCTATACAAAAGATCCCATCGACTTTACTCCAGGACAATTGGTTCAGCTGACATACAACTTAGATACCAGGGATCTCACCACTCCCCCCATGATGAGCTACCTCTATCACTGGGAGGTTGTGGACGCTGATGGAAACAAGGTCCAAACCGAAGAGATCCTGATCCGTTATGAGGACAATCGCTATGAATGGCAGGTCCTTGAGAATGAAGATATTGGCGTGTGGTGGCATGACAGGTCAGAATCTTTCGGGCAGACGATCTTTGATATTGCTGCAGATGCGGTCTCCTATCAACAGGTATTGTTCCAGACAGAACTGGATTTTCAAATGAGGATCGTGATCTCCAATTCTAAAGAAGAATTCAATTCCTGGCATAGCATCGGACACGATTGGATTGGGGGTCAAACATTCAGCAATTTCGGTATTACTAACCAGATCGTGGAAGGTGAGTATTATCAAGATGTCTGGTTGAACGGTGTCATACCTCATGAGATCTCACACATCTTTTTCAATCACGTAGTTTACAACCCAACGGTATCTGTCCCTGTCTGGATCAACGAAGGAGTGGCCCAATATAATGAATTCATTACTCATGAGTGGGAAATGGATCAAGTCGAAACAGCGGCAGTAGATGGCAGTTTGATCCCTCTCACAGCCTTGGAAGATGGTTTTGGATCCTACAATGTGGAACGGATCTATTTATCCTACGCTGAAGCGTACAGCGCGGCAGCATACCTGGTACAAACCTACGGAAATGAGGGATTGAGCGCTTTATTGGCTGCCTATAAAGAGGGAGAATTAACGGACGCAGCTTTCCAGTCAACTCTCGGGACTAGCATTGACCAGTTTGAAATGGATTGGGCAGAATCTGTCGGAGCTGAGAATTATTTGATCCCAACTGTGTGGGCTATTCCAACTTTTCGCCCTTCCCCAACGGCTTATTTACTGCCAGAGCAAGGTACTGCAATCCCCAGCCAATCATATACTGAAACCCCTGCCCCTCCCTTAATGGAGAGTAACGAAGACTCTGAAAAAGAGCCTCTATTCTTACCCTCCCCTTTCCCCTTGGCGATCATGGCTGGGATCATAATCCTACTGGGAACAAGCATTGGTGTTGTGACTTTGATCTATTTTTTATCAAGAGAAAGGGATTCCTGAGGAAATAAGGATGGTCTGAAGACCATCACTGATGGGAAAGTCGCTTTCCAACCCTGTCATCCTGACCCCGAGCACTTCGCTGCGCTCAGCATAAACTCCGCCGAGGGGG
>CAZOUN010000099.1:0-8892 GCA_964582965.1 uncultured Anaerolineales bacterium
TCAAAGATACGGCCCTTCAGTTTGGAGATACTTTATTTGTCCAGGGACCCTGGAAGAATATTCAGACTTTAACCAGCCAGCGGAAGGATTTTGTAGTGGTCGGCCAGCCAGAAACGATGAAAGGAACACTCCCCCGGTCCAAAATGATCCTTGCGGCCCTGATCATGATCGGTATGTTAGTGTTTCTTATTGCAGGCTGGCTGCCGCTTGCTACTACAGCTATGATCGCTGCCTTCCTGATGATCATCAGCGGCTGCCTGAATATGAAACAAGCCTATAATAGTGTGGATTGGAAAAGCATCGTTCTCATCGCCGGTATGCTGCCAATGACTACCGCTCTCCAGAAAGTGGGGTTAGTTGATATCGGATCGAGCTGGGTAGCTTCCACGCTCGGTGGGTTGGGAATCATGCCGACTCTGGCGTCCCTCTTCCTTATCACATCCCTCTTCACCCAGGTGATATCCAACACAGCCACAACCGTTTTGATCGCACCAGTGGCTCTTTCTCTGGCATTGCAGCTCGGGTATCAGCCTCAAGCCTTCCTAATGACAGTCGCGCTGGCTGCATCCACTGCCTATGCTACTCCAGTAGCATCGCCAGTGAATACACTGGTGATGGCAGCCGGGAATTACCGCTTTAAGGATTACGCAAAAGTGGGTATTCCATTAATTTTCATATCCATGGTGATCACTGTGCTGCTGCTGCCTATCCTTTGGCCGCTGAAGTAATTAAACAAAAAAGGATAGTGTTTCCTTGAAGGAAACACTATCCTTTCATGTAAAAGAAAAAGATCCCGGAGCATTTGAAGCCCCGGGATCTTTGCTTAACTGTCTCTTAAATGCGGGAATAACAAAACTTCCCGTATAGTCTGTTGGTTTGCAAGCAGCATCACCAACCGGTCCACGCCCATACCAAAACCACCGTTGGGCGGCATGCCGTAGCGCATCGCCCGCAAATAATCCTCATCGAGGGGATGGTGTTCATCTTCTTTACTGGTATAAGAACTCCCCATCTCCACAAAGCGTTCTTCCTGGTCAACCGGATCGTTTATCTCGCTGAAGGCATTACATAATTCCATACCACCCATAAATCCTTCAAAACGTTCAACAGTATTTGAATCATCCGGGATGGTTTTCGCCAAGGGCGAGATCTCCCGGGGGTAATCATAAACAAAGGTGGGTTGGATAAAATTCGGTTCCAGGAAATGGCCCAATAGATCGTCAATTAATTTACCGCGGGATGCCTTGGGGTTGAATTCCATATCCAGAGACTCCATAGCCTTCGCTAGATCCTCTCCAGTTTGATGATCGTTAATATCGATCCCGATTTTATCCAGGATCCCCTGCCGCAGCTCGACCCGCTGCCAAGGTTTGCCAAGATCAATCTCTAGATCCTTATAAACAAATGTTTTCGTACCCAGCACTTCCTGAACAACAAAAGCAAGCATCTCTTCTGTGAAATCCATCACTGCCCGGTAATCGGCATAAGCCCAGTAAAACTCCATCTGGGTAAACTCGGGATTATGTTTGAACGATACTCCCTCATTGCGAAAATCCCGCCCAATCTCATAAACTTTGTCAAATCCGCCTACCAGGAGCCGTTTCAGGTACAGCTCAAATGAGATCCGCAGGAATAAATCTTGTTTCAGTTGATTGTGATAGGTGGTGAAAGGCTGGGCTGCGGCTCCACCATAAATAGGCTGCAGGATAGGCGTTTCAACTTCCAGAAATCCTTTCGAATCCATAAAATGCTGGATGGCCCGGATTGTTTTTGTCCGCAGGCGGAATACTTCACGGACTTCCGGATTCACTGCTAAATCAGCATACCGCTGCCGGAATCGTGTTTCCGGATCAGTAAGAGAAGCATGGGAAATAATCTCGCCATCTACTTCCTGATCTTTGGCTGCTGGCAGCGGAGTAATGGCTTTAGCCGCCATTTGAAATTTAGACACCCACAAGGTCAATTCCCCGGTTCGGGTGCGGAATACTTTTCCGCTGGCCTGGATGAAATCTCCAATGTCAAAGTGCTCCTTGAAGAAACTCAGCTGATCCTCACCAATATCGTTCGCCCGGAAGAAGAGCTGGATCCTGCCAGTACCATCCTCAATATGGGTAAAAGTGACCTTGCCCATCGGCCGGATCGACCGGATCCTGCCTGCCAGAATTGCCTGGACCTCTTCCTCTTCTGATCCACCCTCACCAGCGAGGAACAGATCAATCGCTTCCTGGATCGAATGAGTCCTTTCTACTCGCCTGGGATAAGGATTAATCCCTAATTCTTTTAGTTTAGCAATCTTTTCCAAGCGAATTTCTTCCAGGTTTGTATAGTCAGCCATAATATCTTCCTTGTGATTAAAAAAAAACCCGTGCCTTTAATCTGGGCACGGGGGAGAAATCAAAATAAAACGATTCAGTTAATTTTGAGGATTTTCACCGTGAAAACCCCACCCGGTGCCGGAACATCCACCATATCCCCTTTGGTATGCCCCATCAGAGCGTTACCCAGGGGAGACTCATAAGAAATTTTACCTTCTACAGGATCTGATTCAGCACGACCGACAACTATATATTTCTCTTTTTCTTTCTCTTCCGTTTCAATGGTCACTTTAGTGCCGATCTGAATATCATCTGTCTTGGAAAGATCTTCAACAATTTCGGCCTGGGCCAAGATGTTTTTTAAGTACTGAATGCGGCCTTCGACAAAAGCTTGAGCATTTTTGGCCGCTTCAACCTCAACATCTGCGTCCACACCCAAAGGAGACCCGTCCAGAGCTTCCCGCAATCTGTCAGCCACTTCCTGCCGACGTTCTGACTGAAGATATTCCAATTCAGTCTTTAGTTTATCATACCCTTCCTGGGTCAAATAGGATGGCGCCATAGTTCATACACTCACTTCGTTGGATAGATATGCTTAATATAAAAAGAGCTTTTATTAGAGATTTATCACCCTAAAAAGCCCTACCCTCTGAAAAGTGCGTAAATTCTATCATAGGAAATCACTGACCGCAAGGTAGTAATAATCCTAAAATTTTAAGTGTTCCTCAACCGCCCACCAGAGCTTAAATCGACCTGAAAACTTGGAAAATTCCCTGATCTGAAGCTCGAGATCCTCATCATTTTCCCAGAAAGTAGCGACCTGAGAGCAATAGGCTCCAGCAGCCAGTATCCACTTCTCCAATCCAATATCAGAAACAGGAAATTCTTCAAATTTCCATTCAGCAGAACTATTCATAAATTCCAGGGTTTGTATTCCATCAACTTCCCTGACGTACGGGTAGTCTGCATAAAATAATAATGGTATCCCCAACCGATTCGCTGCCTTGCGGGTCAGCTCATGATCTACATGATTACCGATTCCCAGCGGAGCAACTACTTTGGCTTCCTCCGGAATTTCCTCCAGGAGTTGGTTTGATAATTTATCAATCCGATCAAATTCACGTGGATCTAATCCGCCAAATATATCCTCTTCACTAGAATAATAGAATTCCCCTGTGGGAGTTTTTCGATAGATGCAGTCCAGGTGGGAAAAATAGCGCGGGACTGCGCCTATGATCTCACAAGCCTTTCGATCTTCATCGCGCCGGATCTTAACCGCATCCAAACCCAACCCCCAATTAAGGTGAAGCGACTTTGCAAAAGGTGAGAAATTATCATCCGGGGGATCCCCGGCGCTTATGGTCCAAATCTCTACACTTTGGCCGCCATTCGTCAAATCCCAGATTAGGCCACCGCAAGAGAATGCAATATCATCTAAATGAGGCGAAAGAAAGATCCATTTCATGTCCATTTTGTATCACATTCAATCCATTCGTTCTACCCTGATCCATAGTTTTTCTCCATTCGTGATGAGATGGATTGTTCCGTGCTGATCAGTTCGAAGCAGGGAATAACCGGCTAAGCGGTCAATTAACCCTCGATTTGGCAGGCCCTGGCTGTCTTTGATACCCACACTTAACAAGACCAGCTGAGGATGGAGATTGTTAATCCACCCGGAAGGATTGCTGGATTTGTAACCGTTATCTGCCAGCAATAAAACACTCACATCCCCAATATCTCTGCCTTCCTGAAGCCCAGCGATGGTCTCATTGTTAATACCAAAAGGCAGAACAGCCCGGAAGTCCCCATATTCAACCAGCAAGGTACCACCGCGGGAACTTTCAGAGAGAATTTCAATTCTCAGTCTGTCGCTGAAAATCAAGCGCTGACCTTCTTCGCCAAGCAAAAAGGGGATCCGTCCTTCATCCAGTGAGAACCGCAAATTCTCTGCCTCCCAGCACAAAGAAGGATCTCCCAACCAGATTACCCTTTCGGGCGTAAAACGGGGCAGATTCTCGGCCAGGGCATCCAGATCTTGTGCTTGGGGTGAAAGAACCATCAGCAGGTCAAGACTCCTCTTAAATGGAGGCAGTTTACGGCCCAGATGGTCAGATAAAAGCTTGGTGCTGGGCCCGCCATTGATCAATACCCGATCTCCTGAGGGACTTTCTATATAAATAGCGCTTCCAGTACCAACATCGAGGAGGTGCAGATGCAGATAGCCATCCGGTACTGAGTAGTTTATTCTCCAGACGAGCAAGGCTGATAATGTAAGGACGCCTGCAGTCAAAGATGGTGTTAGATAACACCGCAGCTGGATAAGCAATTGAAAATAAAAAGTGATCACGACCAGTACAGCATAGAAAAGAATGATCCAAATGATTTCCACCTGGCCTGGATGAGCGGTTTTGAGTGGCAGCCTGCTGAACCATTCCACCACCCGGATGGTATATAACACAAAAGGATATACCAGTAGCGCTGCCAGCTTACCAAGTGGAAACCAGACCATAGCCAGAATCAAAGCCAGTCCACCCAGCACCATGATAGGTGGTTGTACCGGTAAAATAGCCGGATTTGCCAGGAAAGTTTTCAGGGAAAAAGAGTGGAAATGGTAGATCATCACCGGCAGGGTCGTCAGCTGAGCAGCAAAAGTGAACAAAACAAATTCACTAACAGGTTGGGTAATCTTTTGAGCAGTTTCTATGGGAAGAAATCGAGAACAGAACTGCATGAACCAGGACGATAAGGGGTCAGCATATAGGACCAGACCCAGGGTGGCTGAAAGGGATAGCTGAAAAGAAATATCCCAGGGAAGCTGAGGGTTAAACAGCATCATCACAAGACTGGCCACCGCAGCGGCGTTCAAGCCATGTTGTCTGCGCCCGATCTGCCGGGCAAAAATAGACAAACCTCCCATTACAGCAGCCCGGACCACAGCTGCATCAGCTCCGACAAGGACGGTATAGATCCCGATGCCAAACAGGGCTGCAACAGCACCTTTGCGAGGGTTCATGATCCGGCTGAAAAAACGGGAAAAGAATCCAGCAACAATTGTGATATTGAACCCTGATATGGCAATAATGTGAGTAGTTCCTGTTTCGCGAAAGGCCTGCTGGACTTGATCGGAAATTCCACTTTCTATCCCCAGCAAGATCCCTGCCAGCAAGGATGCTTCCGGATCAGGCCAGAGAAGATAAATATTTTCAAAGGCCCTGGTCTTTATTCTGTAAATAGCTCCCAGGAATGCTGAACCTTGTCCCGAGTCGAGAACCTCAACCTC
Source organism: uncultured Anaerolineales bacterium (assembly GCA_964582965.1). GTDB lineage: Bacteria > Chloroflexota > Anaerolineae > Anaerolineales > UBA11858 > B10-G9. Next base: position 5,596 of record CAZOUN010000099.1, read on the forward strand.
AGCCCGGGTTATGTAGACATCAATTCCTTGTCTAAATAAGTATTCACGGTAATTGAAATCCTCATCTTCCGGCGGGACCTTCAAAAAACCTACTACCAGAACACGGTCTCCGTATGAAACCCGGGTTTCAACAGCTGTCTTGGCCAACAATAAACCATTGAGTGGTATTGGGGGTTCTTCTTTTTTTCCTTGCAGACTTTCAACATTGATTTGAAGGTTGACGATCCGATCTCTTTGATCTGGATAATCCACCACGACCCCGGTAATTTGCATAGGAATTGACCGTCCGGCAAAATTCAATATATAAGCAGGATCTTTATAATCAGGTAGGGCTATCCGATATCGGATTGCACCGAGAAAAAAGGCCAGGATCACAGCCAGAAATAATCCCCAGGATTGCGATGTAACATCCCTGATTCTCTTCCTAGTAAACCAGAGAGAGATCCCAGAAATCAGGCTGATGCTTGAACCAACCAAGATCCAAATCCGAGTGTTCCAGGACAGGCTGTCTGCCGCGATCAAACCGGCAGCAAAAGAGATTGTCGTCCAAATAACTGGCATTATATTTCCCCCTAATAATTCAATTTCTCTTATCGCCCGATGATTCCGCCTGCGGCGTCCTTCGGAAAACCTTGGGCTAATGTAAACCAAACCTCCCATAAAGACGGTTTCTAATCAGGTCAAAGCTCGCATTTACACTTTTTTTTCACCATCTCTGGAAATAATTGATTCAAAATGAGTTCAAGAATTGGATCAATGATTTCTTGCCGTTTCCGGGATGACCATATGGGATGTGGATATAAATATGAATAAGATAACCTCATATCTCCCCCAATCTTTCTATAATCATACATTAATATAAAATCCCTCATAAGAGGGATTTGGTTTTATTTAGCTGAGATTTTTATTACTGGGAGAACAATAATAATTTATTTCTTATACCCCATTCTCTATTAAATAGAAATACCCTCTCCAATAAGATGTCCTTGATTTTATTCGATATTCACCAGGATAAAATTTTCTCTCAGGGAGCGCTTTTCGTTGGCAGCCTCATTAGCCCGATACATCAGCTGCTGAGCCAAGATCGCAGTACCAAAAACAAACAGACCTCTTGGTGAAGGGTTTTCCTCTTGTAGGATGACCTCATCCGGGATCTTCAGGCGCTTGCACAAATTCCGGATATCCATTTCCGCGAAACTCCCCTCCCCCATATCACGGATGAATCGATTGCGGATATGCCAAATCAAAACCAGGTCATGGTATTCTGTTCTGCTGATCAAGCCCAGGCCATAAGCCGCCTTAATGCGGGCTTCGAAACTGCCCAAGGGATTTTCCTCCCCCAAAAGCATTTTTGAGATCTTTTCGTCATCGATAATAAAACATTCCAACAAACGAGCCAGGTGAGTATTCAGGTAAGTAGTACCCAATATAGCCACTGCCCTATCGCTCTTTTTCTGGAATTCATCTACCAGCCGTTTCCATTCGCGTGATGATGCTGATTTCTGATCTGCCATTCCCATTTCCTTAAAACGATGTCGTGATCTCAAGTCTATTAATTATACATGACAACTCAATCTGGTCGAGTTGTTAATACTGATAACTACTTTCCGCGGCTGGCTTCCTCATAGATCCAATCAAACTCTCCCAGATATTTTTTCGCTATAGTTCCATTGTGGATTACCAGAATGTTTTCATCGTTCCTAATCTCTGCACTGCGCGTCAGATTGTAGGAACCGGTGATAACGATATTCTTATCGATGATGATAACCTTGTGGTGCAGCTTTTCAGGGTGTACATCAAGATAGACTTCCAGGTCGAAATCATTCATACGCTGATATTCACCACCCAAACCGGCCTTATCCTGATAGGCATCAATCACACCCCGTACCTGAACCCCCTGGGTGGCCTGGAAAAGAAGCGCATCAGCAATACCATCAGATGTAAAGGAATAATATAGAAAATCAATTGATTCTTCAGCTTCCAGAATCAGCTGCATGATCCTCGCAGCTGGAGAGTCATCTGGTGAAAAATAGGTTTCAATACGGATGCCATCGATCGTCAAATTAGGATAGGATGTATTCTCAAGGCTGATCTCACCAAAAAAACCGTCTACAAACATTTCCTCAAATTCAATCGAGTAATTTTCAGCCAACCTCGTTGATCGGACCTGGATCAGATTATTCAGATGGCGGTAAGCACCATTTACTGTCATGTTCATTGATCCGGTCCAAACTTCATTTCCGTCAATCACAAAAAACTTATTATGCATTAAGCTGTCTGTCTGGTCAAAAATGATTGGAATGCCAGCATCGATCAATTCCTGGACTTCCCCACGATCCTGAGAATCAGATTCCATCACCATCCTGACCATCACCCCCCGCTCATGAGCCCGGATCAAGGCATTTCGGACCGACCAAAGATTAAGGTCATACAAAGCCGCGTCAATACCTGTGCGTGCCTGATCAAGAGCCTCAACCAGGAATTGATCAGGTCCTCCTCGGAACTCATCATTTGCAGGGGCTGTAAAATATATGCTGATAATCTGATCGGGGGAGGAATAACCCGCCGTCGTTGCGCTCGGTACTGGATCAAGCCAGCTGGTTTCTTGCGGTCTGCAGCCGACATAAAGGAATAGTAGAAGAAACGGCAAAAACCGTTTTATTGACTTGAATTTGAAAATCTTTTTTCCAGACATTATTCCCCCTCAGGACACTTTCAGACAACGGATTAATACGGATCTGCGGTAAGATCGAATGCGATGCTCAAACAGGTAGACCCCCTGCCAGGTTCCGAGTGCAAAACCACCATCATCCACAGGGATACTCAAACTAGTTGAGGTAAGGATCGCTCGCATATGGGAAGGAGAATCATCCCTCCCTTCCAGAGTATGGCGATGCCAGGACTCTCCTTCCGGTGCCAGATTCTCCATAAAGGCTTCCATATCCTGTCTGGCAGAAGGATCATAGCTTTCATTGATTACTAATGAGGCGCTGGTATGGGGAATGAAAAGATGGCAGATTCCCTCCTGGATACCCCAGGATTGGATAAATGGTGTTAGCTGTTCGGTAATTGGATAAAGCCCTTTTCCTCGAGTCTCTATGATGATCTTATCCTTGAACCATTCCATATAGATCCCTCCAATATCCATTGTAATGGATTTCTTTCAAGGGAACTAAAAAGAGCAGCGATCTCTCGCTGCCCTTTTGACTGTCTAAAGTGGAATAACTAGAATACGCTGTCGGAATCATCGCTGTCGGAATCATCGCTGTCGGAATCATCGCTGTCGGAATCATCGCT
>CAZOUN010000100.1:0-8773 GCA_964582965.1 uncultured Anaerolineales bacterium
AAGTTTTCATGGAACGAATCAATCCATGCCTCAATAAATGCCCTATTCTCAAACAATGGGTATAAATCCAGCGCAAGATCTCGATGCTTGATCGCCTTCACTTTTATTCGTAGCTCATTCCAAACTTCAATTAATGTATATGGACGAGCACCATCTTTGGCCAGCTTGTCTTCTAAGGGCTGTGTTCGCTGCTGCATAAACCAAAGCAGGTCGTAAAAATCACGGCCTTTGATTGTTGTGGAAGTATCCCCTTTCTGAAAGCTTCGTTCCAGGCAAGCCAGCATTTTTCCAGCCATCATTGTTTCCTTAGAAAAGTGGGCGGCTACAAAGCTCCTTCCCTGGTAGATCACAGGAGTATGTTTCACTTCTGCCACTTGATGATGCAGACTGATCTCTAGCTTTAAGTGCAGCTTCTCATCACGATGAGGTGTAAGCTCTAGATCATATAAAAGAGGGAATTTCATCGTAATCCGCAGGATCCCCTTATCCTTCGTCTGTTCAATTAGAGATACTTCCCGATAATCCAAATGACTCCTAAAATATCCTAACAAATCTGGGGCAAGTTGATTAAGGTCAACATCTTCACTGTTATCCAGGTCGATATCTTCCGATAACCGGTTGAGGTCATAAAGGACATAGAGACAGGTACCACCGTAAAAATTCAATTCCCGATACAAACGGTGGTTGTAAATATAGTCCAAAACATAGCCTTGTAAGGCTGTCTTCAGGAGAATTCGATGAGTTTCATTTGACAGCAGAGGGTCGCTATCTTCTAGTGTGCGGCGCAGCTCCTGGACTAAGGTCGCCATACGTTCCTCCTTAGATTCTCTAAAACGTACTCCATTTTGGGAGAATCGCTATCCAGAATATACCCGGCAAACTTCTCTTTATCGTCGGGTGAGAAATCAGCAATATTCAACCGGAGATCCTCCGTAAGATTTGTCTGTGCCACGCGATATTTTCTCGGAAGCGGATAAAAATAGAATAAATCAAAAAGCGCCCTTGCTTTGGAGGCTATGTAATACCTCACGCCATGGTACTCATGATGAGAAAAACCCTTGTACAATTCTGGTTTGATATGATGGTACTCATAGATCCCCAGTTGATTTTCAATAGTACGGGTATTCTTCTGGGTTACCCCGGTAACGGCATAAGTCACCTCTGTCAGGATCCCATGTCGCTGGAGAACATAATGTAGAGAGAGATATGACTGCGGTAAAATAATTGCGCTTACTGAGGGATTAAATTCGGTCTCATTATGGTGCAGCAAGTAAAACTTTTGAGTCATATATACCCCCCTTTTCAACCGTAGGATGTGTCCTTCTTTCGTCCAGCGTGATAATAATTCTCGCACCCGCTGACTGTCATCCTCCCCCACCCCAACGACCTGCTTAAAGGCCTGGATCGTAAAATATGGCAGGGATTCTAAGGGGATTAACTGATCTCTTTTCGTCATGGTAAACGCTCTATATATCGGTTAATATGTAATATGTCCATATTATCCGATATGTGTTGCGTATTGTCAATGTCTATTTCATGAAATACGGGTATTGGAGCTGGAAATCAACCTCGAACTGGGAGGTAAATGGACTCAAAGGCCCGTAAATGGTTATATACGCAAGTATTACAGAGGGCGAAAACAGGGTTAAAAATCATTGAAAATGAGCAACAAACTTAAATAATTCTTCTGAAATCACATCTTTTCAAAACTTTTATCCAGGATCTTTTGTTGTCAAAGCAATCCACAATGATCCTACGCTGCAGGCATCTACCAAACATCAATACATCAATACATCAAAGCCATTGAAAATTATCAGGATGGGTTGATATCACTGGAGGATGCGATTGCCCATGCCAATGATAAAAAATCCTTCCAGTCCTCAGGGGGCGCTTATTAACCCCACTTTCTCGTTGACTGAGATAAAAACCAATTATTTAACAATAATTGGTTTTTTATAATATTTGCTGTTAAGCTCCTGTAAGGCGATTTGACTTAATGTATGTTCTATTTAAAGTGAAAGGCTGAGTATAAGAACAGATTCCTATATCAGTTCATTATTGATCAGTTTTCGAGTTTATATATTTTCATTAGGGATTTCAATCATGTTTACGAAACTTTTCAAACATGAAGGCGGTTTTACCCTGGTAGAACTTCTGGTTACCATCGCCATCCTAGCTATGCTGTTTGGCATCACCACATTGACTCTCTCTGGTCTTGGCGACGGTGCGCAAGATACTGTTTGTACTGCCGAAGTAGCCGTTGTACAGTCAGCCATAGATATTTATCTGACAGTGAATGCCGATAATATTATTACAGTAAGTGGGGCTGCTGCTGTAATCCCAGCGGGTGGAACCGAATTTTCTCAATATCTCCGAAGCGACACACTGGGAGAATATTCATGGACAGCTGCAGGAGTTCTGACTGTAGGAGATTGTCCTGCTCCTGATCCGGTTTCCCCCCAGCCCTGTGGAATCCCAGGCTCCTGAGCCCAGCTTGACGGTCACGCCGCCACCCTGATTTCCAGCCAGTTTCCTGTGACCGACTGGCACCTGCGTATTCACGATCCCACTTTAGCGGACGCCATCCTGGACCGCATTGTTCACAGCGCCCATCGAATCCAGCTTGAAGGTGAATCGCAACGAAAACTCAGAGCTCAGCGGAGCATGCCGAACACTTAGGGTACAATCAAATCATCAGCGTTCCTCTCCTGCCCACTGTGCGGCATCGTCCGTTTTTTGTGTGCGTTTTCACCGTTTTATGCATTAAGAGTACAATTACAACCATCGAAATAATGACGATGCGCACATACCTGACGGTACTCATGCATTCTCTCTGGCTTATATACCCCAATTGCAATGAAATCAATTCTGGTGGGATTAGAAATACAGATAAAAGATACTTTCTGTATTTTTTAAGATTTATATAAAAGAAAAGGGCCAAGTGTATCCAATACTTTTTGTTTTTTCTGGAATACCCATCTATGCATCACCTGTTTTTCTGGTGCTGGCGATTATCATTGGTTTTTTTGTCGGGCAAAACGAAATTCGTCGACGAGGGATTAGCGATAAGGTATTTTACCTCTATTGGGTCTTGGCAGTTCCTGTCGCGCTTGTTCTGGCGGCGGCCAATTCTGCGTTATTTCATAACCGCTTGTTTTATGTCTTTGCCAACCCGGGTGAGCTTACTTCCACAGGGTTGGTTTCATTTGGCGCCGTGATCGGAACGCTGGGACTGGGGTTCATCATGGCAAAGGTCTTTAAAATATCCGCGGGCCAGATATTGGATGTCATTTCGATCATCCTGCCCTTGATCCTTGGCGTTTATCGCATCGGCTGCATCCTGAACGGCTGCTGCTATGGCCTGGAAACCGATGGGCTTTTCGGAGTATATCTCCCAAATGTATCCGGCCAGTGGGAAAACCGCTACCCTACCCAGATCATGCTGCTGGTCTTCGATTTTGCCCTGTTCTTTATCCTGTGGAAATGGAGGCTTAAAAAGCCCGCCGATGGAAAAACCACCCTGGTCTTCCTGCTGTCCTTTTCGATTTTCCGCCTGCTGCTGGATAGCCTTCGGGAACTGCCCATGGTAAATGACTGGATAAATATCCATCAGCTGGGTTCTATAACCATCTTGCTGATCATTTTATATGCCCTGATCATAATCCGACTTGAAAAATCATCCCAGAAAGACTGATCTTTTTGTAAAATAATGGTCCCAGAAGTGTCCACTTTCAGCTGGTACTAAAAAGGGAATATTGACATTTCTAGTCCACTTCATAGAGAGGATGGACGATATTTTCCCCCTTGGAAAGGATGTCCAGCCTCCCCGTCCAATTCGAAGTCAGACGCTCAATCCATTGAGCTACGGGTGCGTGGTTAACTATTTATACCGCAGGGGTAATATTAGTCAAAATCGGGGTGCGCGCCCCGAATTATTTGGTTTTTATCAGCATCTGCATATACTACTTTACCAAATTAAATTAATGTTAGTAGAATTTTTGTTAAACCAATCAATAACGTCTTCTGGACAGACAGTTAGAACTCCCTCAAATCCCCCACCTCCCCAGATGCACGCCACTTCTGGTCTGGATAACCAAATCAGATTGATATCCAAAGCTATAGAACCTTCATAGTAATCGTTTACACAATATGCCCCATATTGGGCCAAGTTTTCAGTATTTGGTATACGCGTGAGTTGCACCTCTGGAAATGGAATGAAATATGAAACCCCAATACTATAGTCTTTGTGTTCATATGCAGTTATGTTTATTGTGTCCCCTAAATCTAAAAGATTTCCCGGGTCATCCAGCCACAGATCAGCAAGAGTTTTAAAATCATAATCAACAGGAGGGGCCTCATGGAAATAATTTGTTGTGAAGACAGGATCAGGGCAAGGAGGCCTTGGCCTCTCTTCACAAACACATTGAGTATTACAGTCGTATCCACCTGGACAGTCATCACCACACATCTCAATTCTTTGGTCGAAGATATTTTCTCCATTTAAAATTGCATCATCTGTGTTCCCAATACACGAGATTTCCACTTTCTCCTCACAATAACAATCATTGCTGCAATAGGAGTCTGCTGGACAGTCAACCCCACAAACATAAATGGTTGGGTTAAATGCATTTATACCAAGAAGATTGAGAGAATCTGAGTTTTCGCTGCATGACATTCTTGCTTTGTTTGTATCGGGATACTTAGTTACGCATCGAACTCCTAAGCTGTCTGCAACACAGATCTCAGACTCATTACATTCCACGGTAACTTCTTTACATCTCCCTTCTACACAGGTTGAACTTATGACCTTTTGTAGATTATCACCGCAATAAGCTTGTCCACAATCTGAATCTAATTCACATTTTTTCCCGGTTGGAGTACAGCCAATCATCAGAACCATTGCTGCGATTAATAACGAGACTATAATTATAAGTTTTGTCCTGGTCACCATCATTACCTCCATGTCAATGAGTCATCAAGCGGTAAAAAATGATATTGTCATTAAATTACTGATAAGTGGAGTCGATAAATAGGAGCCATGCTATATCAAAAGCTGAATAACAATCTTTTTGATAGTAGCATAACGGGAACAGAAAATCAAATTGCAGAACAGTTATTGATTATAAAAAATTAATCAGCTTGACCGGAGCGGTTTTGGTCTCGAGTTGTTTATGAAATAATCGAGCCGCCAAACCTGTTGAGTTGAGATGGGAATTGGTGCAATCCTGGTGAAATTGGCATGGAAAGGATGGAATTTGTGCTCTTGATGAACAATTTCTAGTTCATTCCATAGAGAGGATGGACGCAATTTTTCCCCATGGAAAGGATGTTCGTTCCTTCCATCCAATTCGAAACCAGACGCTAATAAGAATGGTTCTGATAACAATTCTTATCCAAAGCAGCAAATCGTCAATTTCTCATGTTTTCAAAAAATGTATAAGTCGAGTAATCCTTTATAGCCCAGATCATACAGAGTTTCCCGGCAGATTATTCAACAAATCTCCACTCGAAATGACAGATTCAAGGTGTTTGCAAAATCTGGCGGCGGGAGCGCCGTCAATAATGTTGTGGTCAAACGAGAGAGTGAGATGGAGGTATTCTGCTTCTGACAACCGATCTCCATTCAAAACCGGTTCGACATGAATTCCACCCACTGACATCAGGATTGTTGCACTGCTTAAGGGTACTAGCCAGCTGCGCCCACTGCTGTACATACCCACAGCCGTAACCGCGGTTTTTCCATATCTTTCAGCCAGGGTGATATTGCGGGAAGCAATTCGGATAAATAAACCCAACAGCCAGCCAGGGATGAAACGGACCCAGGTTGTTTTTGACAGGCTTCCTAATTTTTCTCCCTGGTTGAATTGTGCTTCCCGAATTTCCTTCTGGATTTCCAGAAAAGTTTTTGTTTGTGTTTTTTGAATGCCAATGGGCTCTGGAACCCGGCCGCCTTCCAATTCCCTCTCTACCAAAACACTGATGGTCAGATTTTCCATCACTATGAGTTGCCTCCCCCGCTGAAAGGCATTATATTGCGGGAATTCACTGATCGTTTCTGCCAGACATTTTACTAGGTAGGCAGTAAAAGATAAACTTTCTCCGGATGTGTTTTTATGTTCCCGGATAATTCTCCTTGGCTTGGTGACATCCACTTCTAGCAGAGAATGGATAGTATGGAATCGGCTGGCAGCCGCAGAGGATGCCGCCACCATCTGGCGATTAGAAGAAAAGGGCTCTATCCTGTAGTTTTTTTTTGCTTTCATATTGTATTTTTAACCAGTGGGCTTGAATAATCGCTCCAGCTCGGGATAAGGTGCTAACGGAATCAGGTCAAACTGGATCAATTTTTTCTCAACAAACGGAAAAGTGGCCAAGTTCAGGCATTCCAACAGGATTACAGCACTTTTCTGGTCTTGCCGAAAATAGATTTCCAACTACTATATCATTTGTTTCTTTCTTCCTTGACTTTCCCCCTTCCTGTTGAACGAGCGCGTGAGAACAATTGAAAATATAAAATTGAATATTGAAGATAATGCCCGGTGGGTACTGTGAACCCGAAAGAAGACCTGTGGGAGCAAAGCTCTCGACTGAGAAAAAAAGACTGCCACTGCTCTGACCGGAGGATGCTTCGCATCCGACCGTGGACCGGGAAAAACAATTGATAAATCCGAGATTGAAAAGTCATCTTGTGAAGCATGATTAGTAAGAATATCAACCATTATTCTAGTATGGAGCATCCTGCTGACAGCTACCGCATTTCTGATAAGCTCATACTTCCCACGGAATGCCTTATGGTCGACCAATATTACGCTCGTGCCATCATACATTTCTACTTCATATCCAAATGCTTTCCATGTGTTTTCTGTGTTCGCTTCGTTCTTATCATTCATTTGGCTAGAATTCTTGTGGGTGAAGAAATAAAAAAATAAAACTTAATCAGACTAGTTTTGGATTTTGAAATCTACGCTTCTCTTGTCTATATATATTTATTACACTCCTCCTATGTTTACTCTCCTATTGACTTATGCATTACATTACTGTAGAGAGGGTTGATTGATTATTTGTTTGTCCTCAACATAAAAATCAATCAGCCCTCTAGACTCATTGCGTTCCCAATTATACCCTGTTGCCTATACGAAACAAGGCTAGTGTTTCAATTTTCCCTGAGATAGGTAAACGACCATGTAAAAGATGGCAGTTCATTTTCAGAACCCATATTTCAAAGCAAGCTCTTCTGTCAGCCAAGGTAAGATCTTTTTGTTGCGAAGATGTTGAATAATACGCTGCCAGCTGCATTTTCTTAGCATCGTTTGATTTCTCAATTCTGCTCGAGTTTCTTTGTAAGCTGATAGCCCATCCCCGCCTAATTTAAAGGAAGGATTTCGCTCGTCGTAGATTAGTACGACATGCCCGTTGTCCAAAGATACTTGTCCGCCTGGCTTTACTCCTGCCGCCAAAATATTCCGCACCAGCTGATAGTTTTTATTCAACGGGCATGGGTCAAAATCGATATTATTTGTCCACTTGAATAGGCTTGGAACATAACACCAATAAAGAATGCAAGATTCTGTTAACGGGCACTTTGTTTTTCTTTTCCTTTGAATTGAATACGTCCCATTACAGTGATCTTTTTCAAAATTTGAGTTAGCCGGGGTTAATCTTGGGCGCGAACATGTTCCAACTTCTGCTTCCGTAAATTTACACTCAATTGCAATTTGATAATCTCCGGGAAGAAAACCATCAAGGCTTGTAGGCCTTGGTTCACCAAGGTAGTCTATTTTATGCTCCATCTTAAATCTATCAAAAGAATTTTTCCCTTTGCCAAACAAAGGTAAACCTGTGTCATCTTTTAGTTCAGACAAGCAGTGCAAAGAATTGTAAACAAACAAATTTCCTAATATGCTCTGCGCCAGTGCTTGTGAACTATTCATGCTTCTATACCATTTATGCCATTCACCTTCAGGAACGAGGTCAAACAATTCTTTCTTTTCCTGCTCACTTGCGGAGGGGTTAATGATGATGTTCTTGTGTGCTTCGCTTCGGATAAAAACGGGCGGTCGTCCACCTGGGGCATACGGGCGTTCAAAAAAGCCTTTTCCTTTAGTAAACTGGTTATCATGATAATCCCAATATCTCTGGAATAAATCATCTTTATATTCCGTCATTTTGCTCATCGTTTTCCTTGTCCTAAATAACACTAATCATTCCGGTACAAACAGCCTATAGCACCATACCCACCCTGACGAGCTCCATCCCCCAATCGTTTCCCCGGTGACAAAACACCACTCCCCCTGCTCTACTACACCCTCGAGGACAACTTCAGTTCCTACAGCAATATCCCCGATCCAGGTCCTGGTGATCTCGTAGGTATCGCCTTCTTCTGTTGTCGTTTGCTGTCCTGGAAACGCATCATATATCGGAGCTGGCGCATTTGGAAAGTCTCCCCCTTCTGGTCCTTTCGGTATCACAATAGCAGGTCTTGGAAACCAGTCATCCTCCATCTGCCCCAGGGCTGCGTAATATTCCTCGCTGCTTTCCTCATATAAGGAGAGGTCGTAGGCTTCAATTCCTACAGACTCCGCAATCGCAGTTCCAGAAGGATTTGTGCCTTTTATGATCCCATTTCCATTACTGCACGAGCAAGAAGAAAGGAATAATGAAGCTATGGCTATAACAGCAAGTATATTGGCCAGCACTATAGGAAATACATATCGTTTACTTTTCTTCATCACAACATCACTCCCCTGACTAACCATAGATAAACCAACCCAAT
>CAZOUN010000101.1:0-8400 GCA_964582965.1 uncultured Anaerolineales bacterium
TGTTTAATTCCCAATCAATCGCATCTTCATAATGGGAAGAAAGTTCATTAAATGTATCTTTGATGGCTCGTTTTTCTTTCATGTTTTCTTGAAATTGTTTTTTCAATTTAAAGACTTGATTATCAGCTATGCTGTAATTAATAAACCAAGCTGATTATACTCCTGTTTATTAATGTGTTTTTTTAAAAAAAGATTTCTAGATATAAAATCTGTTCTTATCAACCTCGTCTCTCAGGATCCGCAGCTCTTCGACGCTGGGAGGAGGATTTTCCGTGACTTCATCTGCAACAGAAAGCTCAAAACCTGTGTTCTCGAGAACGTGTTTGACACTAGTCCCTGGCTGGATGGATAATAATTTCATCCGTTTGGAACCTTCGTCATAGCCCAGGATCCCGAGTGTAGTTACTACCCTATATGGGCCGGTTCCTGGAGGTAATCCGGCTTTTTCTCTGGCTCCAGGGCCGGAAAGGTAACCGGGCGTGGTGATGAAATCAACTTTTTCTACAAAGCGAAGCTTATCATGTTTCATGATCGCGATCGTTCGCCAGCAATGGGAACCGACATCGTTACCACCGCCGCTGCCTGGAAGGCGGACCTTGGGATGATCATGGTCTCCTATCACCGTCGAGTTCAGATTGCCATACGGGTCGATCTGAGCCCCACCCAAAAATCCATAATCCACAAACCCTCGTTGAGCGGTTTCGACGATATCCAAGATCCCGGATGCGGCCAGGGCTTTATGGAAGGTGCGGCGCTCGCCAACAGCGAGTGGTAGTTCTTCCAGGATAGCCCCTGTTCCTCCGAATTCAAAGATGCTTACTAGATTAGGAGCATGCATTTTTTGTGCCAGAGCACCTGCCAGCATGGGGATGCCGGTGCCGATAAAGGCAGTGGCATTGTCCTCCATTAACCTGGAGGCCGAGCAGATCATTAATTCATTTGGATTATATTTGAGCTCAGTCATTGGGAAACCTCCGGCACCATGTCCCTTAATTCCTGCAACCGCTGACTGCCGACCAAATCCAGATAATCCTGGTGGTCTTTCAAATCATAAATATATTTCTGGAGATAGGAATGGGTAGTTTCTGGGTCCTTGGAGGCCTCCACCCAGGCCTTAATTTGCGGTTCGTCCCGCTCATATTCATAGCACATTTCCCCAGGATGTGATCCGAAGGGAGCTTCGATCACTGCGTCCACCAGATAGTAGGGAATAATAGTTCGATCGGGCTGCCGGCGAATCTCATCTGTGGGGATGATTTTCTCAGTGCTAATCAGCAGGCGTTTGGAAGCCCGGGCCATCTCAAATGCAAAACCGCTGATACCATCGATCTGGCAATTACCGTATATGTCCGCCCTGTGCACGTGAATTAATCCCACGTCCAGGATCAACGCCGGCAGCAAGGCGATCGGCTCCCCGGTAAATGGATCTTCAACTACTTTGGCTGCACTGTATTTCAGCGTATCTGTTCCAAGCATCGATCGAGTAGGGATAAATGGGACTCCCATGGCTGCAGCTTTAAAACGCCAGGCTATGGCAGCGTTGCTCCATTCCACACAGTGTTCAATTCTCCCGCTTTCGACTTCCCTTCGGAGACAGTTGGAAATTCCGTATACTTCCATGCCGATATAGGTGTGATCCAGGGCTTTGACCAAGCCGGCACCAAGCAGTAGGTCCAGCTCATATACTCCCTGACCGGCCACGCGAAGATCCTTTATATCCTGCCGGATCACTTCATTGATCAATGACTGTGGACAGCGGACAGTGCCGTATAACTCCGTACCGATATAGTCGCCGTCTTTGATGAATTTTGCAACAGCTTCCTTTTCGGTCAAGCGTTTGTCTATCAGGCCCCGTGGTTTAGTCCTGTTGTGCTCCCGGAATGCATTCAGATCGGGGGGCTGTAATAAAACTCCCTTGCCAGATGAGATCACCTTCATTAAATACCTCCTGTTTGGTTTACCAGGACACATTTCAGACCGTTTTATATAAACCAGAAAACCACCAAGCCGCAAGCGGGTTGGGTTTTATAGACTTCTTGTACTTCGAAGCTTGAGGATCATTGATGTAAATCAGGCGCAGCCAGGAACGACAGGCCATTTTCAGTTAATGCCCAGGCTGTCTTATTCAGGGCAATGAATTTATCCATGAAGTTTCCGGTCATAAATTCAAATTCTCCAGCTTCCTCGATCTCTTCTTTATCACGGAAATAATCCAGGATGTCCGATGGGTGTTCGCGGGTTTTGTCAATTGCAGGATCCGCGCCCTCGTGTTTGGCGGAGATATTGGCCACGTGGTCAGCGATCTCAAGTAATTCGTCCCGGCGGTTATAAGGCTGGCGGACAATACTCTTATATGTCTCTGTGATGTGGTGTTCAAAGCGGATAATATCCTCAAACCCCAGATCCTTTCGGAATTGTGCAGTTATTTCCATAGTTCGATTATTTATTGAATTGCTCCAATTGAATCCAATTAACGGGGTTGTGCCGTCATCACGTGTGAAGAGTTTGGCACCCAGTAAAGTCCACAGGGCGGCATAGGGATTATCATTCCCCATATAAACAGAAATCTTAAATTCGTTATTCACACCCAGACGGTGTAGCATATAGCCCAGTAGCACAGTACCAGGATTGATATTTAATACCTGGCGCACGCCATAAGTAGTGTAATAGTACAGGAATTCATCCAGCCAATTCAGTGCATGCTGGTTGGGTTGGCCAACACCACCAAAATAGCCAGTGATCGTTTCAGGGCCACCCAGGTGGACGTTAGAACCATCTGTCCCTTTTGTGTCGAGTGTTTCTACATAACTGGCACCTACAATTTGCATAGCTGCTGCAAAAGCGGCCAAATCGCCATCCTTTTCCTGTTCTTTCATTTGCCGGACCCGGATGAAACGCCCTGGCATTAGCATTTTTTCAGCGATGGCCTTCTCTGCGATCATGCGCACCCAGGGGAAATACTGGCAGGCGCTGATCTCTAGAGTGACTGCAAACTCATCCTTGAATTTGGTCTTGTCAGCTTTGTCACCAAGGACTTTTCTGCGATAATCATCAACAGTGATAAACACCCCGGCTTCCTTTTGCTCCTGGAGCCATTTTATGTCCTCTAGATATTCCGGTTTTGTTTTTTCTACCACAGCCAGTAAGTTGTCCATATCCCTGGCCTGATCTGCTTTGGCATTGATCTCCTCGGGAGTGCCGTATTTTTCAACCACCGCTAGAAAATCGTTGATGACTTCCATGTCCGGGTTTAGGAGGATGTTGTTGATGGTGTCAAGTCGGTCGGGGTTTATTTTTAAACGAGAACGCAAGTCTGTCATAGGTTTTCTCCCATAATAAATTTACTCAGTAATCATTATTCAGTAATTAGTGATCAGATTTGGTTTATTCTATGATCTGGGAACAGAATCAAACTTCAGGTTTCTCGATACAAAAAAGGTCTGCTTTTGCGATCATGCTGCCCAACATCCGGCCAATTTCATGACAGGTTTGGACAATAAGTTGTTCGTCTTCTTTATCTCTGTATCCACAAATATTGGCTATTATTATCCAGTGCTCGGTTTCATTTAACTCAGCAGAAGCATTTGTAAGCATCAAAATGAAATTATTTATATTCCTTCTTTTACCCCATGCCTCTGCTATCTGTGCTCCAACTGACCTGGATGATCGTCTAAATTTGATCGGTTAGTGAATACACCTCCTCTCTTGGGGAATTGTTTTGTTAAATTGAATACTCTCTCCGCTAAAATCACTGATTTAATATATGCGAGCAAGTCTTGGAAAGATCTCGCATACGGAAGCTTATCTGTCATTTCTGTCACCCCCTATTACAAAGTATTAATCGATTTACGACTTACAACTTACTTCTTTTTTTTATTGCTCTTTCCTGGATTGTTACAGTAGCCCAAGGAGATTTGTGTACTCCTCATCATTCATCGTGAACCAATTCTCTTTCTTTGGGAAGGTTTTGTCTTTGACCTCGCTGTTGTATTGAATCAGTCCGTTTTGGAGTACTTCTCCGGCGTTACCGTAGACCTTGGCCATTTTGGGAGTAAATTTGGGGTAGAGGCCGAACATGTCGTGGAAGATCAGCAGCTGTCCATGAGCGTCCGGACCGGATCCTAAGCTCATGATCAGGCAGTCTTTTGCTCGTTCTGTGATGATCTTGGTAACCCGGTCGGGCACCATTTCCAGCAGAATGCAGAATGCGCCAGCATCTTCAAGGGCTTTGGCATCATCAATGATCTCTTTGGCCTGGGCTGCCCCTTTTCCTTGGACCCGGAACCCACCTAAAGCTGCCACACTCTGTGGAGTTAATCCGAGATGTCCTATGGCTGGGATCCCAGCGTTGACAATGGCTCTCATTCGATCTGCCATTACATGACCGCCTTCCAATTTAATTGCATCACAGCTGGCTTCGGCCATGAACCGGCCCGCATTTAGAACCGCGGATTCAACACTTGCCTGGTAGGACATGTATGGCATGTCTCCCACCAGGAAGGCTGTCGGTGCACCACGCCGTACTGCCTGTGTATGCCGGATCATATCATCCATAGTCACCGGGAGAGTTCCATCATACCCGAGCATGGTCATGCCCAAGCTGTCTCCTACTAAGAGCATATCCATTTCGGCCTGTTCCTGGAAATAGGCAGTTGGGTAATCGTAACAGGTTAACCAGGAGATTGGCTCGCCTTTGGCGGCTTTGTCGAAAAGAGTGCGGATGGTGACTTTTTTACGATCGGTCATTGAATTCCTCCAGTGTAGATTGATCCGGGTTATTAGACCCGGGCCATAATGAAAACACCCGTTGAATGAACGGGTGAAATCGAAAAAGGTTTATTTTGGTCAAAGACTTGTTCTTCCAGGACAAATAAAATGATCCTGAAGTAAGTCGTTCGGCAGTGGGAATTTGTCTGGTCCAGCAACATAGTTACATCCTGGTCAAACAAAACGATCTGTGAACAATCATTATTCTACGCTATATCGAGCACGGGGGCAACAAAAACAAGATTCCAGGCATTGCATCTTCTTCGTCGGGATGAAGTATTGTGAAGGATTTGGATCATTTTTTTGTGATATATTTGTGATATATATAACTTGCTATTCATCCTCTTTTTCGTCATAATAATTTCTGTTATGGTGTATTAAGCATAATGAGAGTTATCCTTGATTTTTTAAATTCAAATACTGGTAATATCTCATGCACAAAGGGAGTGGTTTATGACTGCAAAAATAATTGATGGGCGAGCTGTTGCAAAGGAAGTTCGTGATGCTGTGGCTGCAGATGTAGCAGCTATGGTGGCGGAAGGGAAAAACCCGCCAGGGTTGGCAACGGTCCTGGTTGGTGAAAATCCAGCCTCACAAGTTTATGTTCGAATGAAACATAAGGCCTGTGAAAAAGCTGGTATCAAATCCATAGGCCATATTCTTCCAGCTACGGCAACTCAGGAAGAGGTTGAAAAAATGGTCAAGGATCTTAATGAGGATCCTGAAGTCCACGGCATTCTGGTTCAGCTTCCATTGCCAGATGGGTTGGATGATGAAAGTGTATTGAGGACGATCAGCATTAACAAGGATGTGGATGGATTCCATCCCCTGAATATTGGACGCTTGGCCCAAAAAGGACGGGAGCCCCAATTTGTTCCTGCAACGCCGGATGGCGTTTTGTATCTACTGAAAAACGCTGGTGTTGAACTTGAAGGTGCCAATGCTGTTGTTTTGGGTAGGTCATTTATTGTTGGTATGCCGGCTGCTTTGCTGCTGGTGAAAGAGAACGCTACTGTCACAATTTGCCATTCTCGAACAAAAAATCTGAAAGAGAAGTGTGCTGAAGCTGACGTGTTGATTGCCGCTGTCGGTCGGGCTGAAATGGTAAAGGGAGATTGGATCAAACCCGGCGCTGCCGTGATCGATGTTGGTACCAATCGAGTGGATGATGAAAGTGTTGAACGCGGCTACAGGCTTGTTGGAGATGTGGATTATAAGGAAGCCCTGGAAGTGGCTGGCTATCTAACGCCTGTTCCCGGTGGAGTAGGTCCAATGACAATCGCCATGCTGCTGCGAAATACTGTCCGCGCGGCCAAGCTTGCAAATGGAAATTAAAAGGACTGTTTTAGCTGAAATTGTCGCCAATTAATTAATAGGAGTGAACTGATGACTTTCGAGAAGAAACCCGTAACCCCGTCTCCGTTGGAATTGCTAGATCCAGTGCCATCGGATATCGATATCGCTCATGCAGCGGTTATAAAGCCGATCAAGGACCTTGCAGATGAGATCGGAATTCTGGACGATGAGCTCGAGTTATACGGTAAATACAAAGCCAAAGTGACTCTTGATATATTGGAACGTCTGAAAGATGTGCCGGACGGAAAGTATATTGACGTCACAGCCATTACTCCTACTCCCCTGGGTGAAGGCAAAACCACTACAACTGTGGGATTGAGCCAGGCCCTGGGTGCCCACCTTGGAAAAAGCGTGTTCACCTGCATTCGCCAACCCAGCCAGGGACCAACTTTTGGTATTAAGGGTGGCGCTGCCGGCGGTGGCTACAGTCAGGTCATACCTATGGAGGATTTCAACCTTCATCTGACTGGTGATATCCATGCCATCACTGCTGCTAACAACCTGGTCGCGGCGGCAATTGATACCCGCATGTATCACGAAAGCCGGCAATCTGATGAGGCGCTTTTCAAACGCCTTTGTCCGGCAGATAAAAATGGAAAACGGGAATTTGCCCGAATTATGTTCCGAAGACTAAAGAAATTGGGAATTGACAAAACCAATCCCGATGACCTGACCGCGGAAGAGTACGGAAAATTCGTACGCCTGGATATGGATCCAGATGCGGTTACCTGGAGAAGGATCGTAGACACCAATGACCGCCACTTGCGAGAGATCGAAATAGGAATTGGTCCCAAAGAAGGTGGACATTCCCGCAAAACTGGATTCGACATCGCCGTAGCTAGTGAGATCATGGCTATCCTCGCTCTGACCACAGATTTGGCCGATATGCGCGAGCGTTTTGGACGGGCCGTTGTTGCTACCAGTAGAGCTGGTGAACCTGTCACCATGGATGACCTGGGTGTGGCAGGGGCTGTCACCGTATTGATGAAAGACGCAATTAAACCTACCTTGATGCAGACCGTAGAAGGCACCCCGGCCCTGGTCCATGCTGGCCCATTTGCGAATATCGCTCACGGCAACAGCTCGATCATTGCTGACAGGATCGCCCTCAAACTGGCTGACTATGTTCTGACCGAATCGGGCTTTGGTGCGGATATCGGTATGGAAAAATTCTTTAATATTAAATGCCGTTACTCTGGATTGATTCCGGATGTTGTTGTGCTGGTAGCGACCGTGCGAGCTTTGAAGATGCACGGCGGCGGCCCCAAAGTTACTGCCGGCGCTCCCCTCGACCCTGCTTATGTAACAGAAAACCTGGAACTGCTGGAGAAAGGACTCTGCAACCTGGAAGTCCACATCGAAAATGCCTTGAAGTTCGGCATCACGACAGTGGTTGCGGTAAACAGTTTTAAGGATGACACTGAAGCCGAAGTTGAGATGGTGCGTGAAGCTTCCATCAAGGCCGGCGCCTATAACGCCGTTGTCACCCGCCATTGGATGGAAGGAGGCCTGGGTGCAGTTGATCTTGCCAAGGCAGTAGTTGATGCCTGTGAACAACCGAGTGATTTCAAATTCCTCTATCCGTTGAAGGGCACCTCGATTAAGGAAAAGATCGAGATCATCTGCAAGGAAATCTACGGTGCTGATGGTGTTACCTATGAACCTCTGGCGGAAAAGAAAGTGGAGCTTTACACTAAACTGGGCTTTGATGAATTGCCAATGTGTATGGCAAAAACCCACTTAAGCATGAGCCATGATAGTACATTGAAAGGAAGACCAACAGGATTTACTGTTCCTATCCGTGATATCCGGGCTTCTATTGGTGCGGGATTCTTATATCCACTGCTTGGTACAATGAGTACCATGCCAGGCTTACCTACTCGGCCAGCATACTACGAAATTGACATCGATCCTGAGACTGGTCAGGTGGTCGGTTTATCCTAAATCAACCTTTTGAATTGATTGATTTAGAAGAATAATATGTACATCGGGGCGGTTAGTTGAAAATCTAACCGCCCCGGTTTCAAGCCCCATTACTAAAGGGCTTTTACTGGTAGATTCATTTATTTGATATGAAGGGTGCGATGAAATATCGCGGAACAGAGACATTTCACTGGTGGGAATATTATCATCAATGGCAGCCGCGCGGCGGAGAAGTCATTGAGGAAATTACACTCACTATTTATGTAAATGGTGTTGATTTCGTTTCGATGATGGGAACACCGCTGAACCACGATTGGCTGGCAGTTGGTTTCTTAATGAACGAAGGGATCATTT
>CAZOUN010000102.1:0-8252 GCA_964582965.1 uncultured Anaerolineales bacterium
GATGGAAAATATGAGCAAAAGGGGGATAATTAATATCCAGAAGAAGGTCATATTTCATTCCAATGTAGGTTGTTCAACTATTCGTACTGGCAGCGCACCGAAGGCCGGCGCAGAATTCATGTTTTGCCCACCTAATCCATATGCAATCTGTTTGTCATCGGATGGCATATCATTGGCTTCGATAAATTTGGGCGACAGCGCAGCCAGGATAGCTGCCCCATCTGGAGTGACGAGTTCTCCTGATGCTGTTCCAGGTTGATTTGGAATATTGTATTGCTTAAGAATGGCTTGAGATACAGGATCAAGGACAACCTCAGTGCTGGTGTTCACCGGGGATGTGCATTCTATTGTGTCGCAATTTACTCTCAGGTGCTGTAACCCATAGGCAATGCCAGTCAGCAACGCGACCATAATTTGGGGTTGATCAAGGATTCCTGATTCACCAGGGTGAGTATGAGGAATCCCCAAACTGTGTAGTTCGAGGTGATCGCTGCCCTCCAGCCATCCATCATTGCCGGTATCCTTTTCGTCAGCCATGCCATCCAGGGTTTGTATAAAAGGTTTGATGTCCAGGACAGGAGTGCCATCGAAGAGGTCTAGCGGGCCAGTGTAGATGCGTTCACCTTCAACGCGGTGGAGTCTGACGCGGGTTAAGCCAATTGGGCTGGGCCGGTTGGGGGAGCGGGTGGCAAAAGTTCCGTAGCGTTTATCGTCGTCTTTCCAGGGTGGTCGAACAGTGTTTGTATGATCCAACGATTGATCTAAATAAGACAAAACAAAGATATGGCTGAATGTGTTTAACCCGTAAGCAGCCGCTGCATATTGGGACTCAATCTGAATATAAAATTCTCCATCATTCACATTTTCAGGCTGGGGTTGATATGGGGCTTTGTGTTTGTACGGGGTGCATGCTGTACCGATGAGAGGCAGAGAGACAAATTGATCGGCAGAAAGAGGGGCGATCTGGGTATTGAAAGCACGAAGAATGGAAAGAGTGCGATTTGCAAAATCAGCATAGGCACCTTTTACATTTGCCTGGGATAAGGCCTTTTCTAGAACCACAGGGGTTTCTTTCCAGGGAAGTGCTTCCTTTTCCTCCAAGGGAGAAAGGTGCAAACGGTGAGCAAGAACATCGTTTGGGAGAAATTCGAGATGTGTATGAGCATCTAACATGCCGAGAGATTCAGCGGCATAAATAATAGTCTGTACCATATCCTGTTCCGGGACGCCCAAACCGATCAGCGCAGCAGCAAATCTATCTGCTGAGATACCTGTTATTGTGTCAATCCTTAATAATCTATTCATCTAGAAGTATGAGCTCCGTCTGATCTGTGAGATGCCCATCGATAAGCTACAAACGTGCCAATCGCGATAAATACTGAAGCTAGAATGAAAAGTGTTGTATATGAGCCATGTTGTAAAAATACGCCGGCAATCAAAGTAAGGAAAGCTAAAGGTAAGATTAAAACCGCATTTACTCCTGTATAAGTGGGACGTTCAGCTGCAGGTGCCAACTCGAGCAGTGCGCTTTGAAATCCAACTTTTCGGCCGGTAAAAGTCGCTCCAGCCAGGAAAAATACCACTAACAATGCCAACCAACCTAATGGAGCCAGAGCAATTGCCAAGAGAGGAGTTATTGTTGACAACATTCCGCACACAACCAGCATTTTACGACTGCCGGCCTGGTCAACCAAGTGAGCCCAAAGCAAGTTAGCCAATACTCCACCTAAAATCTGGGCCAGTAAAAACCAGCCAATTGCATCCAGGGGAGCACCGAGTTTTTCTCGAGCGTATACCACGTAAAAAGGAAGTGCCATCAGGCTGAATCCAGTGAATATTTCAATTATGATCAATCTTTTTAATTTCTTGCTGGTGCCCCTGATCTTCTGCCAATAATCTCCCCATGAATGGGCATGTGTCTCTTCTAACGTAGCGACTGGCTCCTTCATAATCAAGAAACCCAGGGAGGCAATACCTAATCCAAGAGCTGCTAATCCAAATAATAAAGCATAGTTATTTGGGTATTGAATATGTACCAGGATTTGCCGGGCTCCTAATGCCGCTCCTACTGCAAGTGGACCGGCAAGGGCTTCCTTGCCTCCGAAAAACGCTCCCCGACGTTCAGCAGGGATGATCTTACCTATAATATCTGTATATGGAATATTTCCGAGACCGCCGCCAGCATAAAAGATTGCCAGCATTACTACCAAAGCCCAGGCCAACATCGTTGGGTGTTTATCGCCAATCGAATAAATCAAAAAAGCCAGTATTCCCCAACTGCCAACCCGTAAGTATATGGCAGTTAGCAAATAAGGCATCTTAAGAGGACGATTTTCGATCCAGCGAGCTACAAATAACTGCGGTAAAGCCCCTGCAACTGTCAATACTGTTGAAAGTCCACCAACCCAGACGGTCGATCCGGTCAGGTCAGCGATAAAAGCGGAAATTACTGTTGTTGGTTGGGTCAGTGAAATACCCAGAGCCAAAAATGCCCCTTGCCATAATCCGCCGAAAATGTTTCGGCGATCATCAGATGAGAGAGGAGTTGACTTTTTATTGTTATCCGATTGAACTTGATCCATTATCCTCACTCTCTTGATTTTGATTAATTTGATTTCTTGATCCAGTAAAGACAAGAAAGTTTTTAGGCCGGCTGATTGTCTTTTATTGCCTTAAGTATTCGTTCCGGTGTATATGGAAGCTCCCTTGCCCAGATGCCTGCCGCATCATGGACTGCGCTGGCCATGGCTGGAGCAACCCCATCGATAGAAATTTCAGAGACCGACTTTGCTCCATAAGGACCACTCGGTTCGTCAGTTTGGACAAATATTACATCCATTGCTGGCATTTCAGCAGCTCTCGGAATATGGTAATCCCTTAGATTAGGGTTCACGGGTTGGCCGTCCTGGTCAAACAGCATTTCCTCCGTGAGAGAAAATCCTAGCGCTTGAGCCATTCCTCCCTCTACCTGGCCTGCTGCAGTGGCGGGATTAATGACGCGTCCACAATCCACAACCATTAATAATCTTTCCACATCTATTTTTCCAGTTTTTGTATCTAATACGATTTCCGCGAACTGTGCAGCAGTCGGGGGAGGACTGAGGGGACTGGTATGTGAGGCGGTAGCCATTATTTGATGTTGATTTAGTTGGTGTAGACTGCTCAATGCGATCTCTGCGAAGGAAAATGATCTTCCATCAGGGGCATATACATGCCGATCCTCGACGATAAATTTCTTGGAATCAGATATTCCGAACATACTTTTAGCATGTTCTATGATCTGCTCTTTAACCTCTTCTGCTGCTTTTCGGACTGCTTCTCCGCTGATATATGTTGTACTGCTGGCATAGGCTCCTTTATCAAAAGGCGTAAAGTCAGTATCTGAAGAATATACAATTAAATCATCTAACGGGATACTTAGTACTTCTGCAGCAATTTGTGCCAGAATAGTGTCTGAACCAGTTCCCAAGTCAGTAGCGCCCATAAGTAAGTTAAATGAACCATCATCATTCATCTTCATTGTTGCGGCAGCCATATCTAGATCAGCGATTCCGCTGCCATGCATCACAACTGCCATTCCAATCCCGCGGCGGAGATGACCGTCCTGGTTTTTGTTTTCCTCCCGTTTGGTGTAAAAATTTGTGGCTTGTAAACCAATATCCACACAATTCTCCAGAGCGCTGGTATACAGGATTTGTTCTTTGCCTTCCCGACCTTCTCCAAGTGCTTTAGATAGGTGCATTGTTTCGCCAACCTTAAGCCAGTTGTCACGCTTGAATTTGACCACATCCAATCCTAATTTCTCTGCAACTTCCTCCATTAACACCTCAATGCCAAATTGACATTGCATTGCACCATAACCACGGAAGGCACCTGCTGGAGGCGTGTTGGTGTAGGCAACATCGCTGACAAAACGTGAATTGAGAGGATTGTAAAGGGTCAACCCTTTAAATCCTCCAACCATATTTACAGTTAAGGCGTGGGCACCATAAGCACCAGTATCCCCGACCAGATAAAGGTGGGCAGCGTTGATTTTGTTTCCTTGAACACCAATTTTATAATTAACAATATTCGCATGTCGGCTGCGGGAACTGATGAATTCCTGGGTCCGTGTATATTCCATCCGCACCGGCCGTTTTGTTTTAAGGGTGAGATGGGCGCAGAGGTCTTCCAATAACAATTCTTGTTTATTGCCAAATCCACCGCCGATACGCGGTTTTATTACGCGGATTTTTTTTACGGGCAAACCGATTAAAGGTGCAACCATCCGTCGGATATGGAATGGTACCTGGGTACTGGTTCTGAGAACCAGTCTGTCATCCTCATCCAAATAAGAAATACACACATGAGGTTCGAGGTGGACTTGCTGTTGCTTCGGGGTTTTATAACTACCCTCAAAGATGTGATCGGCATCAGCAAATGCCTTTTCGATATCTCCCACTTCAGCCTCTATGTGGTGGACGATATTATTTTGAGCATTGAAAATACCCTCTGTATCAGACTCGTCATGGATTACCGGGGCGCCTTCCAGCATGGCTTGTTCTGGATCTGTGATTGCTGGCAGGATTTCATAATCAACCTCAATTAGGTTCAGAGCTTGTTGGGCTATTTCAGGAGTTTCAGCAGCAACGATTGCTACCCGATCTCCCACATGACGTACTTTATTGTCCAGGCTGACTTGATCGTAAGGCAATGGCTGGGGGTAACTTTGCCCGCCTGAAGCATATTTGATACGTTTAACGTCTTTGTGAGTTAAGACAGCATGCACTCCGGGTAAAGCTTGTGCTTTACTGGCATCTATGTTCCGAATTCGGGCATGCGCATGGGGACTGGTTAACAAGCCCCCATAAAGCATTCCGTCTAAATGAAAATCGTCAGTAAAAACGGGCCGTCCCAGGGCTAATTTCTTGGCATCTACTTTTACTTCAGGTTTTCCAATGACTTGTGTTTTTTCCATATTATCGGGTGTAAATACGATAGGTGGTAAAGGATTTCTTCCACCATCACGCCGATAGAAAGCTTCCGGGAGGTTGATAATCTCATCAGGTTCGGGCAATCTTAATTCAAAGAGAGTGAATGGTTCAACTTCTTCCCCTCGTAATGCTGCAGCCGAGCGATGAACCGCATCCACTACACGTACATAACCTGTACAGCGGCACAGAACATGGTTCATGGCTTTCCGGATTTCATCATCTGAAGGATTTGCATTCTCGTCTAACAGTGATTTTGCTGACAGAATCTGTGCGGGAGTACAATAACCACATTGAATGGCACTTGCATCGATAAAAGCTTGTTGAATAGGGTGGATTTCAGAGTTTTGGTTAAGGCCTTCAAGTGTGGTTATCTCTGTTCCATTGGTATCAACTGCTTTGGTTTTACAACTGAGAATCGGTTTTCCATTCTGTAGGACTGTGCAAACACCGCAAGTTCCGTCGTCACACCCGGACTTCACGCTAAAATAGGAATAACGTCGCAGAACAGATAACAAGCTCTCCTCAACCCCTACCATCAATTTTCTAGGGATATTATTTATCGTTAAATTAATTTCAACTTTAGTTGTTTCCATTTTTTTGTAATCCTTCCTCTAGATCAAAAAGTTTATTCAAGATTCTTTCTCGTCTTCGTTGAGCTCATCCAACATCAAATTTAATTCTGCCTGGCAACTTGAACAGATAGATAAGTGGTGTTTTATGACAGGCAGGAGATCTCCCGGATCCCCACCGCCAGATAATAAACCCGCATCGTAATTCAGCAGGGTGAAACAATCTGAACAAGAGAGTTCAATCGATCTGTCCGTAGACGTGACCAACATTAACAATTGCCAGAGTGGATATTCGGTATCGACCATAGGTACACTCATAATCTAATTATGAACATCATAGTATCCAGCTGTTTTTATAAATCCAGATGAGGATATGGAAGCATTCCTCCAATTTTCTCTAAAGCAGACAATAATGACCCGTTAGCTTGATCTATGGCGTCAGCAGCAGCTAGGATATCTGCAGATACCATGTCGCCCCGGGGTGCCCAGTCACGAAATTCATTCGCGTGTTCCCGGTTGTGAGCAACCCAATGAGGAATCAATATCCTGAGCTTATCCTTATCCTCCATTTCCTACTTTCTCCTTTGAATTATTCTCCAGGTAAAGCACATTCTTTAATAAGTCGATCTTTCGGATTGTGGCTGAGACCTCAAGAGGTGGTTCAAACATTGTAGATAACACAACACCATTCGGTGTCGGTTCCACAAACATCACATTTTCCATTATTTTTTCATCATCCAAATAAGCAGTAATTTGACACATCTTTTCTCCGTAGTTACTGTTCCTTATAATTTTGAAACGAGAGGAATGACCTTTTTTCGGCTGTGATCTGCTACTTCTTTAACATCCAATAGGGAATTTGCTGAAAACGGCACTTCAATTTCATTGGAAATGAATTCTTTTCCGTCGATTCGTTTTATTTGCATATAAAGACGGAATGGTTCTTTAGTGCTGCGAGTCATAATCAGATTGGTGGCAGCTGCTTCCAGTTCTGCAATTTCTTCAGCTTTTGCGGTAGTGCTTGCAGAGAAGAGGTATGTCGGTTTTTGATCTTCCGTGGCGGCAGCCAACATTTTTTCAAGAATCCCGTTTTTATAAGTAGGAGAGAACAGCAATAAGTTTAGTGCTGAGGCAAAGATTAGAATCCCCGGACCTTCATCCGGCACCATACTGCAAGCTTGATCTATGGCGGCATCCCAAACATCTGGTTTAACAACATTAGCCTTAAACCGGTTTCCAATGGGAGAGGTGATTCCATCCAGTTCAGCATCAAGTTCAATGAAGGCAATTTGCTTTTGGTAATCTCCCAAATCTAATTGGCTGACTGTTTTTAAACCAGCCTCAATAAAACTATGGTCGGGATATTGCAATGACATAAAAATCACGCTTCCTCCCTGACGGAGCCACGATGCGGTAATCACATTACCTATCAGTGGTTTTCCTGAACCCCCCGGACCGCTCAGCAATGTTAAACTGGGAATAGGTAAGCCTTCCGGAAGCAGCCCGTCAAACCAATCTGTTTGTGTGTAGATCCTGTTCATTATTTAACCTCTCCAATTTTCCTGTTCTACTTTCAGGAAAAGCTGACGATCTTCCTCGTTCATAAGATCCAAATTCACTCCCGAAATTTCGCCTCCAGCTGATTGAGACGCAGAAGAGAGAGGATTGATCAAGTTTTCCCGAATATTGTCAGGAATACTTGCAAAGGGTAGCACTGGTGTGAAAGTTTCTCTTCCGTCGGGTGTTACTTTGCCATTTTTCAACATCCCTAGATCAAGTAACTTTGCTGATATTGTGGGATGTTCAACCTTCGTAAGTTCTTTATGAATAGTTTGATTTAATAATTGGTCAACCAAAATTCTTGTCTCCAATAATGGAAAATTTTATTGGGTGTGGAGTTAGTCAACTTGATAATCAGACCCAATCATTATCTTTCTCTCTGTAACCATGTTTTTATTCTTTTGATTGTTTTTTCCATTTCTCTGATGTAATAATGAAAAGATTTAATCAATAAACTCAAGTTCCTTTTTGTTTGTCATCGTAGGCTTTTAGCAGGTGGTTTATTTCATCCCTTCTATGACGCAGTCCATCGATTAATTCTGCAAGGCGAGTTTTACCTTCAGGTAAAACTTTGTACACACGCCTCTGCGGTCCAAGACTTTCTTCGCCGATATGGGATGACACCCAATCAATTTCTTCCATATTGCGAAGGATTCGATATACCAAGCTTGGATCGATTTGATCAGAATTGAATCCAAACTCTTTTACACCTTCAAGTAAAGAATAGCCGTGTGAATTCTCTCGAGTTAATAGAAACAATAAGGCGGGGCGTAAAAACCCCATTATTCCCAGATGCCGTCGCTTTCTTCCTACACCTAATTCTCTTCCATCTGACATGGAAACCTCACTTTCTCCTGATAAAAATCCTATAAAGGATATACGTCTATTGTACATATGTCAATAGTATTTCGGAAGTGACTTGTGTTATATACTGCTGAAGATAACTCCACACTGAAACTATTATTTATAAATCTAAAATGATCTTTCCTCATACTTCAACTCTCGTAGATGAAATTATTCCTGCTATAATCCACTGGGTTATCAGATGAATTTGTATGAATGAAAATGGAGTTAATGCCTGAATGAAAAAAACAATCGTTTTTGACCTCGGCGGCGTGCTGCTGGATTGGGATCGACGTTATCTGTACAG
>CAZOUN010000103.1:0-8182 GCA_964582965.1 uncultured Anaerolineales bacterium
TATTGTACGAGAGGTGTCTTTATTATTGTGTCCTGTTTTCGGGGTTCAGTTCAAATGCAGGGGCTAATTTATTAGTAGTAAACAAAACTCTATTCTTCTTCTTTAGTGTTTGCCGCAATGACTTCTTGCGCCAAATGCTTAGGTAGTTCCTGGTAATGTGCGAATTCCATCTCGAACATACCTCGACCACCAGTCATCGATCGCAGGTCAGTTGTGTAGCGCTGCATTTCAGCCAACGGCACCGTGGCAGAGACCACTGAGCGGCCGCCCCTGGTATCCATGCCCTGCACCCGGGCTCGTCGAGTGTTAAAATCACCCAGGATATCGCCCATATTATCTTCTGGTACAGTCACTTTAGCTTCCATAACCGGTTCAAGTAAAACCCCACCTGCGTCCTTGAATGCCAACTTAAAACACTGGCGGGCCGCAATCTCAAATGCAACAGGTTTGGAATCTACCGGATGTTCTTTACCATCAATAACAGCTACCTTGACGTTCACAACAGGGTAGCCAGCTAATACACCTTCTTCCATGACAGTTTTGACACCTTTTTCAATGGCAGGCATATAATTCTTGGAAATTGCACCACCAAATACTTCGTTGACAAACTCAAATCTTTCATCCGGCAGTGGTTCCAACCGCATATGCACTTCACCAAACTGGCCTGATCCACCAGATTGTTTCTTATGGCGGTATTGGGCAATGCCATTTCTGCTGATGGTTTCCTGATAAGGAACTTTGGGGATCTGAATATTCAATTCTGTCTGGAAGATGTCTTTGGCTTTACGAATGGCCACATCAATATGCTGTCCACCCATACCTTCCAGAATGGTTTCTTTGGTTGTTGTATTCTGCTTCCAGGACAGGGTCATATCTTCTTCACATAAACGACTCAGGGTCGGGCTGAGCTTGGCAGAATCTCCCTGAGCGGCCGGAATGACAGCCACACTGTAGAGGGTGGTCGGGTAAACCGGCACAGGTAATTTAACTGGATGGTTAGCATCTCCAAGGGTATGTCCGGTGGAGGTGACATTCAATTTAGGAACTGCAACGATATCTCCAGCGTGAACATTTTTTATGTCTTCCTGGTGTTTTCCGCGCATCACATGAATATTACCAAACCGTTCTTCTTCTTTTTCCTGGCAATTCCAAACCCTGCTATCGGAACTGACAGTGCCGGAATAAACCCGGAAATACGTGATCTTGCCCACATAGGGATCTGCAGTTGTCTTCCAGACGTAGCCAGCAAATGGTCCAGCATCTGAGCACGCAAGTTCTTCATCGCCTTTGGCACCTTCCGCAGTAACAGCCGCAATTTCGTCAGGTGAAGGCAATATATTTATTATCGCATTTAATAAGGGAGCCATACCAACATTCGCTGTTCCAGCTGCTACCAAGACTGGAGCAATAGACCGGGAAACAACAGCTTTTTTTAAGCCGCTGTAGATCTCTTCATCAGAAAGAATTTCACCGTCCAGATACTTCATCAGCAGATCGTCATCGCCCTCTGCAGCAGCTTCAACAATTTCCATCCGGAGTTCTTCTACCTGGTCTGCAAACTCAGCTGGAATATCAACAACCTCTTTGCCGTCACCTTTATAGGCTTTTTTCTCAAGAATATCAATCACACCACCGAAATCAGCTTTTTCTCCCCAAGGTAGCTGGAGAGGCAAAAGGCGCGTAGATGTCATCTGCCTTACAGAATCCAGGGCTTTATGGAAATTTGCGTTATCTCGGTCCATCATATTAATGATCACGAATCGTGGTAGTTGGAATTCGTCCGCGTAATTCCAGGCCATTTCGGTGCCGACTTCAGCACCAGCAACCGAGTCAACAGGAATTAAAACACCATCCACCACTCGCATGGCTGAGATCACTTCACCAACAAAATCTGAATAACCGGGAGTATCCAATATATTTATCTTGACATCTTTATATTCAACAGGCACAACTGAGGTTGAAATCGAGATACCTCGTCGCTGTTCTTCATCCTGGAAATCTGATACAGTAGTACCTGCATTGATTTCTCCAAGGCGGGTGATGGCTCCGCTAAAAAACAACAGTGATTCCGCCAACATAGTCTTTCCAGATCCACTGTGAGATGCCAGAGCGATATTGCGAATGTTTTGAGTTGAATATTCTTTCATTGATTAGACCTTCCTAAGAAAATATGCTTTCTTTTTTTAATCCGATGATCTCAGAGGCAGTTATGTAATATACTTTAGTCCTGGACTGGACCTCTTATTTGTTGACTATCCGATTTTATGACATCATGCTCTCCTTGTCAAAGAAAAACCGGGTGATTTTTGTTCTGATTTCAAAATCCGAGACTATCTAGTCCCAACATCAAACCTTTCTCATTCATCAAAGGTTTCATTAACTAAACCATCATGACTTCTATCTCGATCCAGAATATCATCAAACAAACCTCTGCTATCCAGAATCTGATGACGCTGCCCAAAGTGGCTGCTGCCAGCCGGACAAGTATTACTTATCAAACATTAACAGAAGATCTGGAACAGAATATCCATCACGCAGTTTCAGCTATCGACAAGGTCCTTAATAAGCAAGGAAAAACTCCTGCAGATCTGGCCATCAGATCCCGAAGGGCTATTCAATGGTTAGCTTTCCTGGATAAACCGGAAAATTTTGCAGCCCATCTAGATGCGCTGCAAAGGATCAATCTCTTCCTGCCTGCAGTTAAGCTTCTCCCTAAATATCAAAAATATGGCATTGACTTCACTTTCTATCACACCAGTGCCCTATTTCAGATCCAGGGCAAAGATTCCCTGATCAAGATCACAGCCCAGGAAAGTTTATCCACTGCTCCTGATTCAGTGTTGATCTCCCTCCTGGAAACTGCCCTCGGAAAACCCTCCCAATCAACCCGGCAGCAGATCCGGGATCATACATTTTCGCCGAGCTTTCAATCCTCCCGGGAATACCTGGAATATTTGGGAGTCCCAAAGGGAAGTTTTGCAAAAGGAGCGATCCGTGATCTGGAAGCTAGTTTTACTCGAGTAAACCTAAAATATTTTAATAATCAGATATCTAAACCCCATCTGGTCTGGAATAATCGATCAACCGTCCGAAAATTCGGTCATTATCAATGGGATACAGATACCGTGATGGTAAGCCGAACCCTCGACCAGCGTCGGGTGCCGGAGTTTGTGGTAGATTATGTCATGTATCACGAACTTCTGCATAAAAAGCTGGGAGCCCACCTGGTGAATTCACGGAGGATGGTACATACCAGCATATTTCGTGAGCAGGAAGCGAAATTCGACAAGCTCGATGAGGCACAAAAGTATCTTAATAGACTATCTAGAAAAAGAAAATAACCTGATCTATTGACCAGGTTATTTTTTTCTTTTCTCGTACTCTATTTCCAGAACACCTACCCCTCTGATTTCTCTTTATGTTCCCGGACAAGCTCCCTTCTGAGTAGTTTGCCAACATGGGTCTTTGGTAATTCGTCCCGG
The DNA here is from genome assembly GCA_964582965.1 of uncultured Anaerolineales bacterium. Classification (GTDB taxonomy): domain Bacteria; phylum Chloroflexota; class Anaerolineae; order Anaerolineales; family UBA11858; genus B10-G9. The sequence goes on from CAZOUN010000103.1 coordinate 3,483, forward strand.
AATTCTATCTCCGTGGGAATCTTATACTTAGCCAGATGCTCTATGCACCACTCTTTCAGTTCCGCCTGATCAAGTTTGGCGCCTTCTTTTAGAACAATCCAAGCTTTCACTGTTTCCCCCCGCTTAGGATCCGGAACACCGGCCACACCCACATCCTGAATAGCTGGATGATCCTGGAGTACTTCTTCCACCTCACGCGGCCATACCTGGAAACCGCCCGGTTTAATAAGCTCTTTCTTGCGATCTACAATAAAGAAATATCCCTGCTCATCCATACGGGCAATATCACCGGTATACAACCACCCATCCCTGAGTGTGTTTCGGGTTTCTGTTGGCATATTATGATAGCCCTTAAAAACCTGCGGCCCCTTGATCACCAGCTCGCCGATCTCTCCAGGATCAAGTATCGTGACCCCATCATCAAGGTCTATGATCCTGGCATCTACATCTGGGAAAGGCAAACCAATCGAACCGACTTTGTTTTCACCAAGATTGGGATTACAGTGAGTGGCAGTTGGAGTTTCTGATAAACCATAGCCCTCAAATAACATACCACCGGTCAGCCTTTCAAAGGTTTCTTTGGTTTCCCTCAATAGCGGGGCAGATCCGGATATACAGGCTTTGATAGCGCTGAGATCATAGTTCCCGGCTTTGACATCAGGATTATTATTGATCGCATTATACAAAGCAGGCACTGCCGGGAATATCGAGGTTTTGTACTTCTGCATATTTCCCAGCAGGTCCTTCAGGTCTCGCGGATCAGGCACCATCACCAGGGTTCCCCCAAGCGCCAGGCCGTAATTCATGCCGGCAACCATGCCATAGACATGATAAAGAGGAATGGCCATCATCACCACTTCTTCTCCCATCACTGCGGTTCTGATCCAGTACATCATTTGAATAGTATTTGCAACCAGATTGCGGTGCAGGCCAATGGCTGCTTTTGGAATACCAGTTGTACCTCCGCTGTATTGGAAGATCGCTATATCATCCGGGCCTACATCTACCTGAGGACAGACTTGGCCTTTATATTTTTTTAGAAGGTCAGGCATCCAGAGATCATTATCCCGCAAGGTCACCCGAAAACCACCTTTCTTTTCTTTGGCCAGGGTAAAAAGAACCCCCAGCAATGGAGGGAGAGTCTCTTTGATATTTGTGCAGACAATCTGCTTTATGCCAGTTTTTGTTTGAATACCTTTGACCAACTCATAATAATTGCTCATCAAGATCATCAATTCCATCCCAGAATCATTGGCCTGGTGAATGATCTCCCTTCCAGTGTACTGAGGATTTGTAGCTACCACTATCCCCCCAATTTTCAAGATCGCGATATAAGCCATTACAAATTGGGGTGTATTGGGTATCAAAACACCTACCCTATCCCCTTTTTTTACACCCAGATCAACCAGGGCAGCTGCCAGCTGGTCTGTGATCTTGCTCATTTCCTGGTATGTGATTTCAGCCCCTTTAAAAATAGTACAGGGTTTATCTGGAAATTTTTTCGCTGAGTCTTCTAAGAAATGAAAAATTGGGACAGCCGGGTATGAGAGACTGGTAGGAATACCTTCGTCGTAATTATCATGCCAGGGTCGGTGCTCCATTGGATTCCTCCTTCTTCGACAAGATTGCTTTGGCTGTTACTCAGTATAGCAAAATTAGGACAAGAAATGTTGAATTTCGTTAAAAATTCCATCAAACGGATCATCAGATGCTAAAAACCAGGTGATATTTGGATCATCTTCCCGAAACCAATTGGCTTGCTGCCGGACATATTTGCAGGTTTTGCTTCTCATCTGGCTAACAGCACCTTCTAATGTGCTCTCTCCTGAGAGATAAGCTGCGATTTGTTTGTATCCGATAGCTGACATGGCGGAACACTCGGGAGTGTAACCTGCCTCAAGGAGGGACTTTACTTCATCTACGAGTCCCTGATCCAGCATCATATCGATCCTTTGATCGATCCTTTGAAATAACTCCTCTCTGGGGCGGATTAAACCGATTTGCAAGATACGGTATGGTGATCCTGTTTTCCCCCTCTGTCCTGAAAATTTACTACCGGAAGTCAATATAACCTCGAGAGCCCGAATGATTCTCCTTAAATTTGGGCCATCAATTCCAGCTGCTGCATCTGGATCCAGTGCGGCCAAGCGGGTGCGCATACCATCTACCCCAACTTCCTCTGCCCACCGATTCAGGATATCCCTCAGATCAGGATTCGGTTTTGTTTTGGGCAGATCCCAACCTTCTAATATTGCCTGAATATACTGTCCAGTTCCCCCAACCAGGAAAGGTAACGATCCCCGCTGATGGATTTCCCCGATCACCTTCTGGGCCCGGGGTAAATACAACGCCAAACTCCATTCCCGATCTGGCGTCGTGATATCAATAATGTGATGTGGTACTTGATCGAGTTCTTCCTGGGATGGTTTGGCAGTGCCTATATCCATACCCCGATAAAACAACCTTGAGTCTGCTGAGATGATCTCCCCCTGGAACGCCTCCGCCAGCCGAATTGCGAGAGCTGTTTTCCCTACAGCTGTCGGACCGACAATAACGATCAAAGGTTTCCTATTCTCTGCCATAATCCATCACAACGTTTTCAAAATGTTCAATATTGGGTGACTGGTCTTTGTTCAAACGTTGAACAGCGATCACATCAATTTGCCAGGCTTCGCTATTCTCCGGATGTTCCTGAAAATATCGATCTACTGCTTTTAACATATGGTCCCACTTTTTCATTGTGATAGCTTCTTCTGGAAAACCATATTTTTCACTGGTCCTGGTTTTCACCTCTATAAAGATCAGAGTTCGCTCTTCGTTTTCTTCCTGGAGAGCAATAATATCGATCTCACCTTCAGAAGTATAAAAATTTTTAAGAACGATTGAATAACCTTTCCGTTTAAGATAGGTGGCAGCAATCTCTTCTCCCCAACGGCCAATTTCCTTGTTGTTCATTACCTTCAAATAGATCAATACAATCAAGTTATCTATTTTAGTCTAACACAATGAAACCCCTAAACAGACACTCACAAACAACGACTTAAAGGTAGAATGAAGCCATGGATAATATCAGGAACCATCTACCTGATCTCAACCGGCTCAGTATCACCGTATCCACGATCTTATTGGCCTATACCCTGACACATTTTATGTCAATTCCTCCCCTGGAAGTAGGCTTTTCACTCCTGGGTATTTTCTTCAACCTGCGTATAAATTTCTCTACACTCGTGGCTATCCTGGTAGCAGGACTTACCGCTTCAGGATCTGCCTGGCTTCTACAGGACCATCCAGCAAGGCAAGAATACGACAATACGATAATCCACTGGCTGCTCCCTTCCCTGACGTCATTAGTCCTTATGCTGGCGGTCGATCAGCTTCCATTCAATGCTTCTTGGTGGATTGCTGCGGCGGCCAGCGGCCTGGGGTTGATACTGGTTCTGATAGCAGAATATGTTGTGCTAGATCCAACCAATCGATTTTTAATACCCGCAGAGATGGGAATTACAGCTCTTTCTATTGTTTTATTTCTCATTCTGGCTATCTCCCTGCACGCTGGTGAAACCCGCTTATTCTACAGGGTGCCAGTACTCAGCATAGCTGCCTTGTTGGTTTATTTGAGAGTACTTCATCTCCGCCAGAGAGGTGTATGGGCTATAAACCAGGGCTCTGTTCCATTTTTGCTGATAGGTGAAATCGCAGCTGGCCTGCATTATCTGCCAGTTGGCTCAATTGGTTTTGGCGTTGCCCTTACTGGTCCGCTGTATGCTTTGATCGAGATCAGTGATGATGTTCCAGTTGGAGAAAAGAAGCTCCCGCTTGAAAAAATCTTCTGGCCAGGATTGATCATGATCCTCTCTTGGGGAATTGCGTTTTTCATCTGATCCGTTTCCCAGATGAAATTCTTGTGTTAAATAAAGTATCTGATAAATTAAATCATTGCAGGAGTTAAATTATGCCCATCCTATTAAGAACCGGTGCTCTTTTGGTTGCATATATATTGGGATCTATCCCAGTTGGATTTATCCTGGTAAAAGCCGTCACAGGCAAGGATGTCAGGATGGTCGAGAGTGGCCGCACGGGTGGTACTAACACTATGCGCGCTGCGGGTTTTTCACTCGGATTTATTACTTCATTGCTGGATATGTTAAAAAGCGCGGGAGCGGTCTGGGTAGCACGTTATCTCATCCCGGATGGATATTGGCTGCAGGTATTTGCTGGTTTCTTTGCGGTAATTGGCCATAATTTCTCAATCTTTCTACTCAAAAAAGATCAGCAAGGAAAAATTAAACTTGGAGGAGGTGCTGGCGGTACTCCTGCCATTGGAGCTATCGTTGGTTTCTGGTGGCCTAGCGTATTCATCCTCGTCCCCCTCGGTTACCTGATAGTGATGGTTGTTGGCTACGCTTCCCTGGCAACGATAAGTTTACCGCTGATCGGAAGCCTCATCCTCCTGATCCGGTATTTGAATGCGGACCAACCCTGGGAATTTATATTTTCCGGTTTATTATCAGAGATATTGATAGTCTGGGCTCTTCGGCCGAATATCAAACGGCTGCTGAATGGAACTGAAAGATTGGTTGGTTTTCGAGCCAAAAAGAAAGAATAGGAAGCATGATTTGATAACATAAAAAGGGTCCCGGCTGCTATGAACTGAACCCCGAAAACAGGACACAATAATAAAGACACCTCTCGTACAATAT
>CAZOUN010000104.1:0-7929 GCA_964582965.1 uncultured Anaerolineales bacterium
AGGGGAGGAGGCTAAATGGTGTGCTAATGGTATTAAAACCTCACCGGGAATTTTCGACTAAATCACCTGGTTTGGCGTCTCGATTATAAAATAAAGAGTCTGTTTTTGAAAATCAAACCAGAACCATTTTGGGGGTTGGAAAATGATCAAGAGAAGGGTTTTGGAAATTAATAGAATCCAGGACTAGATTCTCAGACAATCTTGGAAGTGAAAATCTTGAAATCACAAGCAGGAAAATAACTAAAAAGAATTTCACCGTCTTTTACATTTACAACATTTTTGCTGGGATAATCATAATATGTGGTTCTTGTTGAACGAACGGGTATCCTAATGTTGTGTACATCATCTCGAGCGTTCATGACAACAATAATTTCCTCGTTTTGGTAATGTCTTTTATATGCAGCAACCCCAACAAAAGAAAAAAGAGACTCGAATGTGCCGTTAGTAAGTGCCTTGGAATTTTCTCGAAGTGATATAAGCGAGCGAATTGTATTATATATTCTCGTGTTCTTTTTATTTTCTTCCCATATCATTGTTCTTCTGCAGTCAGGATCGTTGTTTCCCAACATGCCAACCTCATCTCCATAATAGATCAAAGGAATTCCAACTTCAGTTAGAAGCAATACCCACGCAAGCAAAGCTCTATTAACGTCCTCGTCAAAAATGGTTAACAATCTTGTGGTATCGTGTGATCCAAGTAAATTCACCATACAGTATGCAGCATCTCCCAGTGATTCGCGTAAAGCATTCGCTTCATACAGATAGTCCTCAGCATCCAAGAATTCTGTCATGCAATAATCTAATATTAATCCGCGCAATGAATAATTAGTAAATCCGTCAAATGTCTCGCCGTTTACCCATGTCCTTCCATCGCGCCAAACCTCACCAAACAAAAAAGTGTCTTTTTTTGCCGTTTTAATAATTTTGCGAAAATCCTTCCAAAATCTTTTCTGAATTTTAAACGGGACATCCAGTCGCCATCCGTCAATATCAAATTCTTCAATCCAGTATTTTCCAACTTCCAAAAAATATTCATTAACTTCTGGGTTGGCATGATTGAGTTTAGGTAGATAGCTAGCATCACCACAACAATTGTAATTTAAGGGATTTTTGGACAATGGGTAACCAAAAATATTAAACCAATTTGAAAACGTTGATGACTTACCTTTTTTTAATACATCCTGGAAAGCAAAGAATTCTTCGCCACAGTGATTAAATACTCCATCCAGGATTAATTTCATCCCACGCTGATGCATATCCAACAACAAGCGATTGAGGGCAGAAGCTCCCCCAAACACATCGTCCACCTGGTAATAATCGCGGGTGTCATATTTATGGTTAGAAGGAGCAGAAAAGATTGGGGTCAGGTAGATTGTATTTACCCCCAAAGATTGAATGTAGTCCAGCTTTTGAGCAATACCCTCCAGATCTCCCCCAAAATAATTATCTCTTGAAGGTTGTTCGCCCCACTCAGCAATTCCAGGAGGATCATTCGCGTCGCTACCGTTATAAAACCTGTCGGGAAATATTTGGTAGATTACGGCTTCTCTTACCCAATCTGGCGTTTTTATCACGGCTTCCCTTTCTCGTTTAAATTATCGCATAGGATCAAATAATTGGCATGTGACCATAATAAAGGCGCCGCGGGAGGACCCCATTTGCTAATCCATGATTGAAGGGATGTCTGATCCTGAACATTTATTACCACCTGCTCTGGCAAGGATCCATTTAAGTCAAATTGGTTTTCTATCCAATTTTTTATTTCCACAGCTTTATCAATTTCTCCCAGTGCGCAATAGATACTTCCCAGCCAAGCAGTAAGTAAGATCCATTCTCCCCCGCCATAAAAAGTATCCCCGGGAAACCGCTTTAATCCACCACCCGGAACATGCAATTCCTCTTCGATAATGGCCAATGTTTGTAAAAAAGAAGGATGATCTACCGCAATGATCTTAAAGGGAAAAACCAAACCCAACAAGTTCGCATCCACCATAGACTGACCGACAGATTTCTGGTAAAAACCCCGGGGAGACAGACATTGCTGAGCAATAAACTGCTTGATATGTTCGATCTCGGAGTTCAAATGGTCACTATGTGTAAATTCCTGGTAAGCCTCAAGACCTCCGGCCAGAGCTGCTAAAGTGTAAGTGTGAACCTGATCATCATTTTCTTCCCAACAATCTGCACATGGATAAATCCACACGGCTTTTATATAATTGACAGCCAGGCTGATAGCCGGCCGCCAGCGTTCTGGCACGGAATGAAATCCCCGCGCTCTACAATGTTGGATAATCCCCCACAGCCATAAACCCAATCCGTCCAGCTGGTGCGTTGACCATCCACCGATAATTTCATCTCCTTCCAGGGTAAACCGGCAGTGAAGAATAGATTCATGATTATTTCCTAGCACAAGTTCTGGATCTTGAATTACCCGGTTTATTTTCTTGCTGTATTTTTCAATGATTTTGGTACCCCAATCGTAGAAATTTTCTGCACTTTGGTGATAGCCATAGAGGTCCATTGCATAAGCGGTATAAACCCCATCTCTGAACCATCCATATTGGTAAGGCGCGAAATAGGGGCTGGCAATATAGGCACCCCCCGAATCTTGATATGTTTGAATGATTTCTATACTCTTCTCGACGAAATTCATACTTAACCTTTAATTGCCCCGGTAAATGTTCCTTTGATGAAGTAGCGCTGCATAAAAATAAAGAGCACGATGATTGGTGTAATCGCAATCAGTGAGGCAGCGAAAATCAGCCCCCAATTAGATGTGTGAACCCCCTGAAAAGCAGCAATGCCCACTGGAAGAGTCCGCCTGCTGCTTGTATTGATAATTGTGTTTGCCCAAATAAATTCATCCCACGCTCCCAGAGATGCAAATATGGTCACAGTTGCTAGAACAGGCTTGGAAAGCGGGAACACAATTTTCCAATATGTTTTCCAGGAATTTGCTCCATCCATATACGCGGCCTCAAGAAGATCGCGAGGTAGTTGTTTGAAAAATCCCGTTAGTATAAACACGGCTAAAGGAATGTTTTGGGCGATATATACCACCACTAATCCTGGTAGTGTATCGATCAGCTTCAATTGAACAACCAACTCAAATTGAGGAATAATCAAGATTATTATAGGCATGGCCATAAATAGAACAATCAAGCCAAATATCAAATCCTTACCCCAAAATTCAAGATAAGCAAAAGCAAAAGACATTAACCCCGCAAATAAAACCACACAAAACGTGGATAGAATTGTTACCATAACGCTATTTAGAAAATAACGCTCAAAGTGATTGGATTCCCAGGCAGAGATAAAATTCTCCACAGTTGGTTCAGAGGGAATAAATTTGGGAGGAAAATCAAAAATATAAGTTGGACCTTTAAATGCAGTCCCGATCATGTAGACCATTGGCAAAACAGTGACCAGGCAGGCCAGCACTAAGATAGAATAGCTGATGACTGTCCTGAAAATCGGGGAATTTTTTGATTTATATACCATGCGTTAAATTCTTTTGTTGTCGGAGCTGGATCCGGTTAATGGAGAAAATCACAACAGCCAACATAAATGAAAGGGCATTGGCATAACCAAAGTTCATCCTTTCAAAACCCTGATAATAAATATAGCTCAAGAGAACCTCGGTTCTATGCAGGGGATTCCCACCAGTAATTAAAGCCACCTCCACGTAGACTTTAAACGCTCCGTTAGTCAGAAGAATCATTACCAACAGGATTGTTGGTATCAAGATCGGAATGACGATTTTTGTGATTATTTGAGTATGTGATGCACCGTCAATAGAAGCCGCCTCCCGGTATTCTTCTGGGATAGACTGAAGGGCTGCTAAAAATATCACCATTGCCCACCCCACACCCTTCCAGATTCCCAACATAAAAACTGGAATAAAGGCTGTTTGTGCCTCCCGTAGCCAGGGAATTGGTTTCGCAATGATTCCTATTACGTCGGTAAGAAAATAGTTGACCAGGCCGGCGTCGCTGGAATTGAACAAATAGCGAAATAACAAAGCTGCCACAACGATTGAAGTTACCACCGGGATATATAACAGCGTCCGGATGAGGACACGTCCTTTGGTAACCTGATCCAAAATAAGGGCTAAAAATAATCCTAATAATAATTGGCCCAGCACGGTTACCAACACATACACGCCGGTATTCTTCAAGGTAAGCCAGAATAAATCATCCTGAAAAGCACTCAAGTAATTATCAAAACCGATAAAAGTATTGGGAATACTTGGCATCAGGTTCCAATTATAAAAACTTAATTGAAACGCTCTTATCATTGGATAAAACAGCCACAATGTGATGAATACCAATCCCGGAAGAATGAAAAGATATGCAGTGAAAGTATTACGCAGACTTTTTTTAATCATGCGATTCATTTATCGGGCAGGTTTCCAAAAACCTGCCCGATATCTACCTTGGTGCAGCTAATTCCCTAAAAGAGGATTTATTTTGCTTACTGCCTCATCAAGCGCTTCTTGAACAGTCATTTCTTCTCGCAAAATGAGCTGTCCAGCATCCGTCATGATTTCATCAATCTGAGACCATAATGGATGGGCCGGTCTGGCTTTTGCTGTAGCAAGTTGTTCAAGAAAAATTCCATAATAGGGATGATCCTGTAAGTAATCAGAATTTATTGCACTGGAGAGCACCGGAATTTGTCCCACTTCGGCCATTTTCAGCTGGTATTCCTCTGAAAGTAAAAAGCGGATAAATTCAACCGCGGCATCTTTGGCATCAGACTGCTCAAACAAGACCACGTCTTCCCCACCAACCACCTCGACCGAGCCACCCTGTCCGGCAGGGAAAAGGCTTGCTACCAGCTCAACATCCTCGTACTGTCCCGCCAGTATTGGATATGTCCAGGGACCGTTATCAAAACCTGCATACAGGCCTTGCCCCACACCTGAAAAGGTATCAATCCCTTCTCCCAACATAGTAGGTGCAATACATCCCTCTTTGTACATATCCAACCACATCTCATACACTGCTACAGTTTCAGGGCCGTTGAGGTATCCATCGGCCGTGGTAAAGCCTTCATCCATGATGTTACCTCCCCCACTCCAAATCCAGGGAAGCATGACCCAGGCAAAGGTTCCGTCTGCGGCGAATAAATAAGTATCCTGGTTGGCTTGTTTGACTGCCGCGCATTGTGCCCAGAATTCATCAACAGTCTTCGCGGGCTGATCAATACCAGCAGCAGTGAGAACATCAGAATTTTGTAGCATAACTTTTGTATTCGTATCCAGCGGTAGGCCATAATAATGCCCATTCCAGTAGTTGGTGCTGAGCGGACCGGGGAATACTTTTTCGGCATAATCATTGAAGTCAGGCATAAGATCATCCAGCGCAGCCAAGGCACCCATATCAGCAAACTCAGGAACCCAGATGATGTCTGCCCGAATGAGATCCGGAGCCACCCCACCTGCAATTGCAGTCATCAATTTTGTTCGAAAATCTGGATAGGCCACAGAAAGTGATTCGATCTTAATTTCCGGATGTGCTTCTTCAAACATCGGGATTAACGTATTTGTGAGCATTTCATTTTCTGGTGATTCCTCATTGTAGGTATGCCAGAAAGAAACGTTCACCACGCTGACAACTTCCTCAACAACCTCTTCCGCCTCCTCTTCAACAGGCTCTTCTGGAGATACTAATTCCGGAGAGTCTGTATCCGCTACGGGCTCTGTTGCTGGGCTGCTGCATGCTGAAATTAATGCAAGCAAGAGCACAATCATTAAAATTCTCAGATATTTTTTTGTGTTCATAGTCTCCTCTCTATTCTTTCATACTTTTGGGTTTTTGGGTGAATAATCAAGATTATCTTCGTATAAACACCTCCATTAATTGAAACGTTTCAATATGATGTTAAAAAAATTAGCCGGGTGCCCCTGCGGAATTTCGGATTATCAGCCTGGGCTCTAATAAATATTCTTTTTGAAGGTCCTTCCCGTTTATTAAATCTATCAATAGAGAGCCGGCCATAAACCCTATTTCGCGGTAGGGCTGCCAAACAGTAGTTAGGGGTGGGGACCAGTGAGATGCCATCCGGATATCATCAAACCCAATTACAGACATATCCTTGCCGGTCTGTAGCTTGCGATTTCCTAAAGCCGTGATTGCACCAAAAGCGCAGATATCATTAGCTGTTATCACGGCCGTGGGTGGGTCAGCAAGGTCAAGTAATAAATACATGGATGCCCGGCCAGATTCTTCCTGAAAATCCCCTTCTAAAATATAGTTATCCATTATTTTAATATTGTGTTTCTTCATTGCCCGCTCAAAACCAGCTAGACGGTCCTGGGTACACATCAATTCGTTTGGGGGAGTGATAAATGCAATTTTCTTATGCCCGAGCTCTACTAAGTGGTCAACGGCCATTTCGATCCCAGCTGCCCCATCCACGTCAACGAGGATCCCCTTACCTACATTGGATCGCCCAAATGCCACATAAGGAAAGTTCTGTTCATCCAGGAATATCAACCGGGGATCATTTCTTCGAGTTCCTGAGAGGATAAATCCATCTACCTGGCCCTCTCCTACCAATTGTTTGTAAATAGCCATCTCCTCTGCATCCTCAAGGGAAGCGGCCATAAGAATGGCGTAGTTATTTTCTGCAGCAACAGTGTTAACGGCGCTGAGAAATTCAAGGAATGTAGTATCACTAGGCGTGACAGATTTATTGTGTGAGGGATTTATTCCAGGGATAATTCCTATTCGGCGTGTCTGATTTGATTTTAAACTGCGAGCTGCGGAATTGGGAAAATATCCCACTTCGTCAATCGCTATTTGGATCTTCTCTTTTGTTGTATCAGCAAGAAGTTCGGGGTTGTTTAAATAATTAGAGACTGTTCCCACTGATACTTGAGCGATTCGTGCTATATCTCTTATTGTTGTCATAATATATTGAACCGTTTCAATAATAAGTGACTTTTCAAGAAATGTCAATAGCTTTCTAATCCTTTTTTGCAATAACGCAGCAATTTGTGGTCTGAAAAGGGGGATTTTGATGTGCAAGTAACGGTAGTTTTTAAAACTGGTTACTCTTGCTTTCGGATACAGGAAATGCCTTTGTCGATTTCTATTTTGTGTGGGAAATTTACTAGTCCAGTGTAATTTTACATGTCAAGGGGAAATGGTCCGACCCAGCTGGATACTTATGATAGATCCGTTCACCACCTGGCATCTCTCTCCAAATCTTTCCATTACTCACCCACCCTGCCGTGTTTCGGCTATAGCGGATATGGTCAATCCGGACTCCAAATTGGATTTCTGCTATCTTTCCCTCCAGGACTAACCACTTATTTTGAATAAGAACATGGGAGTTATTTTTATTTGAGTATTAGATAAGGTTGGTCAAAATACCCTATTGCCTATACGCAATTCAATAATTTCGACTTGATTTTCGGACTGTATCAGCGTGCATTTTCTTTAGAAAAACGCTCTCCGGCCGTCTGGGCGGCTCACTTACCGTTCAGCATGTAGCCCTTCCCCCGCACAGTGAGTAAATAGCGAGGAGCGGAAGGATCTTGCTCTATTGCCCTTCTCAGATAGGCCATATGTGTGTACAGGGTATTCATGTCCTCAACGTAAGACGTTTTCCAGATCCTGGTAAAGAGTTCTTCCTTGGTAACCAGGGCGCCCTTCTTTTTGATCAGGTATTTCAAGACCTGCGCTCCCTTGGTGCTCAGGTGAGTAACTCCCTTTGGCGTGAACACGCGTTGTTTCTCTTCGTCCAGGCAGATGTCTCCGTACTGGATGCAGCTCTTCCTATCTAGCGGAGAAAACATCTCTATGTAGTTGATCAGCTTCCGGATAGAAAGCCCGGGGCGGACCATCATATCAGCCTTTGACGGCTTCTCCTGATCAGAGTAGATCAATATAGGAAGGTTGGGAGCTGCTTTCTTTAGAG
>CAZOUN010000105.1:0-7895 GCA_964582965.1 uncultured Anaerolineales bacterium
AACGTCTGGCGCTATCCCGGGGCAGCTGGGTATCACTGTCGAGGGTAATGATATAACGGATGTTCGTTAAATGGTTGGCTTCTCCAACATAAACAATAGCGGGTTCATCTTCCTGACGGAGTCCCAGGATCAGCCGGTTGAGCTCCTCAAGTTTGCCGCGTTTCCGTTCCCAGCCGATATATTTACCCTCGGATTCACTCCAGGTCCGTTGGCGGTGAAAATGATAGAAACGACCTTCGCCATAACTGTGGTTAAGTCTTTTGATACCGTCTTCTGCACTATGGAGAAGCTCTGCATCAGACTCAATGACCTCTGAATCGGCATCGATAAAATCGGAGAATAAAGCAAATACAAGGTTGTGCCCCCGATTTCCGAGAAATCTGATCTCGAGTTTCTCGATCTCTTCTTTAATCGTATTTTTATCTGATAAGAGCATTGGCACAACAACCAGTGTCCTAAAGGCATCAGGAATACCATCTTTTGAGAAATCCAACTTTGGTAGGCGTTGGGCCGGCAGGATACGCGTGGTCAGGTAGTTGGTCGCCTCAGTGGCAAGCTGACTTGCGGGCAGCAACAGAAGAATTAAAAGAAGAACTTCAAAGATTGTGATGGAACCCCTGGTGCTGATCAGGATCGGGTAAGTCATTAAACCCAGGGTCACCATCAAGATCGATGTCAGATAGAGAGCGGTGTGGTGGCGATAAATCCACTGAAGAAAACGGTAGCCTAAGGGTTCCCGGCAGCCGATAAATTTAGAAAACTGGGACCGTCCCTCACCAATCAGGTAAGTCCCGACATGTCTTTGACGGGATTGCCAACCTTCCCTGACATCATCATCGCCTGCCAATTCGATCGCTTTATGAGCAACTTGAACCTGTTCGACACCCGAGCCTTTGGCAAGAATCTCCACGGTTTCGCGATATTTGTTGCGGGTTTCGAAATCCATATCTGAATAAATTCGAGCAGGATCCCGGCGAAGGATTTGCTCTACACGACTTTGTAACTCAAAGACTTCACGCCAATCCAACACTGAGAGCTGGCGAAGGCTGGTGATGGCATTACCAATGGATATCTGGCTGACGGCCTGACGAGATTGTTCACCCGTATGAAGCTCAGTTAATGGCCTGCGCAGAGAACGCTCCAGCCAACTCTGAACAGGGATCAGGGCGGCATCTTCATCATAGAGATGGCCGGTGAGCTGGGTGGCGAAGTGGGTGCTCGGCTGCCCCTGTTCTTCTGCCAATTCAGCCAGCACCGCAAAAAGTTTATCCGGATCTCGGCGCAGGGTTGCCAGCAAGCGATTCGCCCAAAAATCAGCCATTTCACGGTCACGCAATTCCCTCCAGGCCTGCCGTGCCAATTGTTCGACACGCTGGATGAGAGCTACCCGCAGCATAAGCGGCAAAGCCCATAACTCACCAATGGTGAGGCTCTCATTTTCCTGGTAGCCAGATAAAAAAGCCAGGATGTTCTCGCGATCGAGTCTGGCGTCGCTGTGTCCCACAAGTTCTTTTGCCAGGCTGTAGACACGAGGAAGATTTCGATCGGAGTCTACTGTTAAAATTGGCAGCTCACGGTAGAAAGTCTTTGGCAAATTAAGTTGAACATCGCGCCCATGGCTTTCGATCAAATATTCGTTATCAAGGATCCATTCAGCAACGGGACTCATGTTTTGTTCAAGACGAACCGCTTCAATCAAATCACCACATATTGCGTGGATCGTTTGGCGGGCGTTATCAAGCTGGTTTAACAAAACATGACTTGGATTCCCCTTCAAGTCTACATAATGTTCTTTTGAAAGCTGGACAGCATGGGCCCTGATTTGGGGTAATGGCAAGGCAGAAAGTTTCTGCAGGACTGGAGCTTCGGGGAAATCTCGTGGGGGATGCAAGGCAAATATAGATATTTCAGAATTGATCGAATCGCGCAGTGTTTGAACTGCGGATGTGAGGGAAAGGAGCGGCGCTTGAAGTATCAAAAGAGACTCTTCAGTTCGCAACCAATTTTCATGGCGTTCAACAACAGATTTGGATACAGCTGGAAAGAAAATTGCAGAGATCAGGGTACCAAGCCCGGTACCCAATCCGAATCCAATGATGGTGGTAATCAAATGATTCCAGGTTGACGAGGACGTAAAAAGAAAAAAACGCCCTGAAATCGAGAGGGTTACACTGGCAGTACTGATGATAAATCCACTAATCAAAATTAACACAATCCTAAAGCGTCTAGCCGGATCACGCCGGGAATTTTTCCCATCTGGGGCTGCTTGCAGTAGGATCCGTCTTCGAAAACCACTCCTTCCTAGAATTCGGAGTGCGGATTGGGCAGCATCGGATTCTCGAAAATAACTCAGTAATAATCCGTTTTGATTCATAGACCTTCTTCTTTTATGTTTAATTTGGTTTATACATCAGGTTAGCCGCCAAATAAACGCTTCGTTATGTAAGATAGGACCATCACTACTATTGCATTATATCGTGGACTACCTCCGCCGATGAGTGAAGGGAGAAAACAACCCTTAACAACCAGGATGGTTTACTAAGTGTCATATCGTAGGCAGGCACTTTAGATTCCGCTAATTTATTAGGAGACCACTCCCAAAAAGGGGGTCAGATCCCGTATTTTTAGATGCCGAATTTTCATGCCTTCTTACGTAGATAAGTTCCGGGGCAGATCACGTCGGGCATTTTCCTAAGGACAGCCAAGGTATTTCCCGTCGAGCGCTAAGAGGATACAGTTTCCCTGATAATTACATAACTTGAGATTACAAAAAAGGGCAGCGGAGTCGCTGCCCTTTTTCCTATTGCGTTTATGGGTTATCGATTAGTATTTGGTCAACATTAGTGGAACAACCAAGCCCACTGAGCGAATTTAAAAACGCTCCCGGCAGATCCATCCAGCAATTCGACTGAAAATGAGCTGACTCCACCAGAATCCGATTCATCTACAAATGAGCCACTGGCGGACGACACATCTTCAATTGCAAACGCGCTGCCGGAAGAACCGTTCTGCTCGATATCGAACGAGCTACCGGAAGAACCCAGGACCTCGATATCAAATGAAGTGCCTGAAGAGGGATCCACCTGGATGAGGGACGATGCGCTGGTGGATTCCACCAGCATCACCATAAACATGATTGAAATTGCGGCCATAAGTTTCTTCATTTCTATTCTCCTTTTTATCTGATTTCCAATTGAACTCTGCTTTCCTACTATTTTTTCTTCGACTGTCACCTCCTATTAGATCACCTCATATTGGATAAACTGAGCAGTCTTTTCTTGGTAGTAAATCCCGCGAACTAAACCGCTCTACCAGTTTGGAGAGCGGTCTAGTCTTGCGGGGAACTTAGAAAAGGTCTCGAACCAGTAGTTTTAGACATTGTTGTTGCCTTTTTACTTTGGCAATTCTGGGCTTATCTGTTGGGAACTATTGAAGATTAATCCCAGTTTCTCGATTAAGCTACCTGGAGCCCAGTCTTCGTTTTGAGAAGATTTAGCTTTCTTCTCTTTCTCAGCTTTCTTGATTTGGCTGATGATCCGTTCCTTCTCAGCCTCTTTTATGAAATCCTTATACTGTTCCTGTTTGGCGTAATAGTGGTTGAACATGTTTTCTCCTTTTTGATAAAGTCCCTTTCCAGCTCCTGCACTGCCAGTATACAAAAGGGAGCGTTTCCTAAACGTTTCCCCTGGTGAATACTATTCATGTATAGAGGAAACGCTCTCGAAACGCCTCATTATCTATACTTCAGACACAAATCGAAAACAAATTAAGCCAAAGGAGAAAACCATGTTATCGATGAGAGAATGTGAGGTTCAGGAGTGTGTTCGACAGGATCGACTACGGGAATCTGAACATCAACGTTTGGTGAAGCTAGTCACCCAACAGAAGGAATCCAGGCTTCAGAGTCTGCTGGATCAACTGCAAAAACGATCCAGCCTTCTCCGCCAGCATCGTGAAAACAGATCTTTAGTCAGCTAAGACCGATGAACTTCCCAACCATTCAGCAGGACTGTGAGGTCCAGATCAGGTGTGTGAACCCGGAGCCAGCGCCAGGCTCCGGTGTTTGCATGCCAGAGCGTGGAAAACTGTAGGACTTGAAACACGGCAAATAAAGAGTCATTCAGAAATTAGAAAGGAGAAAACTCATGTTAAGCTGGAAAGATTTTTATGCCCAGGAGCAGGTCCGGCAGGACCGCCTCAGAGAAGCCAAAGAACAACGATTGGTGAGAATGCTCAGCCGCAATCTGCGCGATGAGCGCAAAAAAGCCCGCAATCTGATGCTGGAGCGGGTTGGCTACCGCCTGGTGGTATGGGGCGATGCTTTGCTGCGGAAAGTAGCGGAGCGGTCGATGGCCAGCTGAAGCTGTCACGACCGGGGACGGATTATTCGACTCCGTTACACTCTACTCAGGACAGGAGACCGCGGACGGGGTAGATATCCTTCATCCATCTCCGGTCTTCGGTCCGATAGAGTTAGAGGACAATAAAACTAGTACACCTATGAATGCCTGATTTGACACTTCACCAGCGCTCATCTATACTAATAAATAGATATTCACTCAATAGAATCCAGGAGAAATTTTTTGCCCAAAGTTTTGCAGATCCATTTATTGGGCAGTTTTAACATTATCTTAGACGGAAAACCCGTCAGAGGACTGGACTCCCCCCGCCTGCAATCCTTTCTCTCCTACTTAATACTTCACCGCGATGCACCCCAATCAAGGCAGCAATTAGCCTTTCTATTCTGGCCTGATTCCAACGAGTCCCAGGCTCGCACTAACCTCAGGAATATGTTATTCAAACTTAGGGGAGCTTTTCCCGAGGTGGACGATTACCTGGAGGTCAACCAGCAAACCCTGTGGTGGAAGCCGGACTCAAATCTCCAACTGGACCTGGCCGTTTACCAACAAGCTGTCGAACAAACCGATCTAACTGGAAGCGCAAAGGATCAGAAAGCCCACCGCCAGGCGTTGGCCGCGGTGACGGAGGCCTATCCTGGTGATTTGCTTCCCAGCTGTTATGATGACTGGATCCAACCAGAGCGGGAACGACTCAAACAAAGCTATATCCTATTACTGGAAGAACTGGTGGGGATCCTCGAGACAGATGAGGATCTTGATCAAGCCATCCTGTCGACCCGTCAGTTGATTAGGTTCGACAACCTCGCTGAACGATATTATCAAACCCTGATGGGTTTATATATCAGCAAAGGTGATAAAGCTCAAGCTGTGCGAACCTATCACCAATGTGTTGAGATCCTGGAAAAGGAAATGGGATTCGATCCCAGTTCTGAAACCCAAAAACTCTACCAGCAGATCATGGCCCGGGAAGAGCCTGCAGCTGAGATCCACCGAGTATCAGAAAAGAAAACACGCCTGATAGGACGGTCCAAATCCTGGAATGAACTTCAGAATGCTTGGCTTGGATACCAATCCGGCGGCCACATGGTTGTGATCATGGGTGAGGCAGGGATTGGTAAATCCTACCTGGCAGATGAGTTTATTCGTTGGGCCAAAAAAGGGAATATCACCTGCCTGAAAACACGCTCGTACCCCACTGAAGATGAATTGGCCTATACCCCTCTCACGGGGTTATTACGGAATGAAACTGTATTTAAGAAAATCTCCCGGTTGGAGGAAACCCGATTAATCGAACTTGCCCGCCTCCTGCCAGAGCTTCGAACTCAGTATCCAGATCTACCGGATCCAGAGAGGATCAGTGAAAGTTGGAAAAGAGGCCGCCTCTTTGAAGCCAGTGCTCACTCCCTATTGGGGTTGGATAATAAACTTGTGGTACTTCTCGATGACCTGCAGTGGTGTGATCGAGAGACGCTGGATTGGCTGCGCTATATACTTGCCTATGAAACTGAAAAGAAGTTCATGATCATCGCCGGTGTTAGAACTGAAGAATTGCTGGCAGATAGTTTACTGATCCCCTTCTTTGGGGAGTTGGGCGGTAAAGGAAAAATCACCGAGGTCCTACTGGAGCGTTTGGATCTAGAACAAACCCACAGGTTGGCGTCAGATATGTGGGGAGAGGACTTAGAGGAGAGGGCAGCGCTGCGTTTGTTCCAGGAGACAGAAGGTAATCCGCTCTTTATCGCCGAGATGGTTCGAGCAGGATATTTGAAGGATTTCGGGGATGGGACGGATCTGAGTAAGATGCCACCCAAAGTGCAATCCGTGATCGAAAGTCGGTTAAATGCCCTTTCACCCCAAACCCGGGATGTGGCAGCTGCAGCATCGGCAGTTGGTCGGGGATTTGATTTTGAGCTGCTCCTCCGGACAGGAAATCTGCCTGAAACTGATCTACTGGCAGGCCTGGATGAATTATGGAGCAGGCGTCTAATCCGGGATGAGGGAGAAACCGGCTACAATTTCAGCCATGACAAGTTCCGGGAGATTCTTTACGGGGAGCTCAGCCCCCACCGGCGGGTCCATTATCATAAAAAGGTCGCTGGAGCCCTGGAAGAGATCCATGCTGATCAGCTGGAGGTGGTTGCCCCCCAGCTGGCTTTCCAATTTAACCAGGCCGGTGATAAGGATCGAGCCCTGGACTATTATTTGATGGCCGGCGATCAGGCCCGTCTGGTTTTTGCCCAGGGAGAAGCCCTGGCTTATTATCAATCTGCAGAGAAGATCGGCTGGAAAGAGAAAGACTCCCGACCTGTTGCACTTTACAGCGGGATGGGCAAGACCCTGTTGAGATTAGCCCGTTATGATGAGTCTGTGGCGGCCTATTTCAATATGAGCCAAACTGCAAATTCCATAAAAGACTCTGAACGTGAGGCGCAGTCCTGGCTGGCAGTTGCCACAGTGTATGACAGGCTTGGTAAATTCAAAGAAGCCCTGGAAAGCACTGCCAAAGCTGAAGACATTGCCAATAAAAGTAATTGCCCCAAAGAGGAAGCCAATGCCTACCTCATGAAGGGCCAGCAATTCTACCGCCTGGGTGATATCAACCAGGCTGAACTTCTCCTTAATAAAGCATTGGATATGCACCAGGATAGAGGCGAGCAGATAGGTGTCGGCCGCTGTCTGAATCTGCTGGGCTTGATCGCTGACGTACGAGGAGATTTTCCAACTGCCCGAAAGCATAAAAATAATGCGATTGCCATCTTTGAGGAAATTAACGACACCCTCTCTAGGTGGTGGATCGGCAAAATCACCGGCAATCTGGCCAACACCGCCAGTCTTATAGGGGATTATCAGCAAGCCGTTGTGCTTTATCAGAAAGCCCTTGAGATTATGGAGGAATTCGGGGATCGAGATTGGAAATTACTAAATCTTTTCAGCCTGGGGGCAGCTCAGGTGGGATTGGGTGAATACGCTGAGGCAGAAAATTACCTTGGAGAGGTCCTGGAAATAACCGAGGGGTCGGGTTGGTTGGGTTTATCCCTGACATATTATTTCCTCGCTGAATCTTACCTGGGCCAGGGACAGCTGAAGTATGCTGAAAAAGCTGCCCAGGAAGCAATGGATCTTGGCATTCAAACTGGAGCTCAGGAACACCTAGGTGCCGCCTGGCGTGCTTTAGGCAAAGTGGCCTCAGAGAAAGCAAGAAGCGTAGAAGTAATTGGGGAACCATATTCGGCTGAGCAATGTTTTGATAAAAGTGCCGAAATCTTTCGTGAAGTGGGTGCCGACGATGAGCTGGCTCTAACTTTACGCCCCTGGGCAAGGTATGAATTGGAGAATGGTGACAAGGAAAAGGGGGATAAATTATGGCAAGAAGCCAAAGATATCTTCCAGCGTTTGGATATGCCGGCTGAATTGGAGAGGATGGAAAAAGGAAAGTAAATATAGAGAAAAAATCATAAAACAATAAAAAGACCTGTGAACTGGAGTGCACCCCATAAGGTGGACAAATAAATAAAAACCCTCTCTTGGGTAATT
>CAZOUN010000106.1:0-7707 GCA_964582965.1 uncultured Anaerolineales bacterium
ACAGCTCAAAGACCTGGTTGGAATAGACCCATCTGGGCTGACAACTGAGGAAAAGCTCAAGAAGACACGCAGCTATAGAGAAGATCAGTACGAGAAACTCATCGAGGCTGTTTATAAACGCAGAGGCTGGTCCTCCAATGGGATCCCGACCAAAGAAAAACTTTCCAGCCTGGGCATTGACCTGCCAGAAGTTGTTGCAGTAGTTGAAAAGAACAGCTAAAGGAAAATTAATTACATAGAAAAAGCTCCTGGCTGATAACTCGCTAGGAGCTTTTATTTTAGAATGTAACTCTATCTTTTAATCACTCTTCAGGTTGATCTTCCTGGTCTGACAAATATTTCTTCTTCCAATTGAAAAGCAAGTTTAGTGCTTCCAGGGGGGTGAGTTCATTCATATCCAGCTTTCGCAATTCACCCAAGAGCGGGTTTGTTTTCGGGAACAAGGCCATTTGCTGGGGATTATCAATATCCTGGGTAACGGCTTTCCCGGAAGATTTCTCGAGCTGCTGCAAGATCTCTTCCGCACGCTGAGTCACAGTTGGCGGCATTCCAGCAATCTGGGCGACATGGATCCCGTAGGATTTGTCAGCTCCACCAGCAGCGATCTTGTAGAGGAAAACCACTTTGCCATCAAATTCGCTGACAGATATTCGATAATTCCTGATTCCCGGCAGCAGTTCTGGTAATTCTGTCAATTCATGATAATGGGTCGCAAAAAGGGTTTTGGCTCTTTTTTCAGGATGATTATGAATATATTCGATCACTGCCCAGGCAATAGATACACCATCATAAGTGCTCGTACCCCGCCCTATTTCATCCAGTATCAATAAACTGCGAGAAGTTGCATGGTTAAGGATGTTGGCCATCTCAACCATTTCAACCATAAATGTAGACTGGCCGGCGTGGATCTCATCCTGGGCACCTATTCGTGTGAAAATGCGGTCGATCAAACCGATCTTCGCAGCTTCTGCGGGCACATAACTGCCCATCTGAGCCAATAATACAATTAATGCAACCTGCCTCAGGAAAGTTGATTTACCAGACATATTGGGACCGGTCAGGATCCGGATTCGCTCACCCACTTCAAATATTGTGTCATTGGGAACAAAGCCAGATCCACCAGGTGTTTTTTCAACAACCGGATGGCGCCCCCCATAAATCTCCAACAAATCCTCTTCAACCACTTCCGGACAGACATATCCCTGGCTTACAGCAGTTTCTGCAAGGGAGGCCAGGACGTCAAGGTGGGCGAGTACACGGGCAGTTTTCAACATACGGCCCACCTGGATAGCCAGGCGTTCACATACTTCCAGGAATATGCTTCTTTCAATTTCCTTGATCTGGTCTTCGGCATTAAAGACTTTGATCTCATATTCTTTTAATTCTGGAGTGACGTACCTCTCCGCATTCACCAGGGTTTGTTTACGAATGTAATGTTCCGGGACAAGCTCTGATTTGGCTTTGGTTACTTCGATGTAATATCCAAAGACTTTATTGTGACTAACCTTCAATGTTTCTATCCCGGTATTTTTTCTTTCAACGGATTCCAGGTTGGCAATCCAATCCCTGGCATGTTTTGTAGAGGAAAGGGTTTGGTCCAAATCCTCCGAATAACCAGGTTTTACAATGCCGATCTTTCCCAGAACTGCAGGGGGATCTTCGACAATCGCAGAACTTATCAGTTCAAGAGCATCAGAACAAAGGGAAAACCCACTGAAGAGTTCTCCCAGATAAATATCTGTTTTAATTTTTTCCGGGAATAAAGATCGCAGTCCAGGAAGTTGAACCAAGATTTCCCGAATGCCCACAAGGTCACGTGGTTGAGCAGTTTCCCCGGCAACCCGATTGCTTAATCTTTCAAGGTCCTGGAATTTCTTAAGTTTCTCCCTTAATTCCACGCGCAATAACCCATCATTGAAAAACGCGGTCACTCCCTGATGCCTTTTACGGATATTCGCAACATCCAACAAGGGTTTACTAACCCATTGACGTATCAGTCGTTTTCCCATGGGTGTGACAGTCTGGTCAAGTATTCCCAACAAAGATCCTGCCGATGTCCCGGCCCGGATAGTTTCTGTTAACTCAAGATTGCGGCGCGTTGCCGCATCCAGGGTCATGAACTCTTCCAGGCTATACCTGTTTAAGCTGGTCAGTAATTTCAACGAATCTGCCCTGGTTTGGGACAGGTACTGGAGGATAGCCCCAGCTGCTCTGATAGCGTATGGGAAACCTCGCACCCCATATCCATCCAGGGTTTTAACCTTAAAATGGTTTTTCAGCTCATCAACACAGCGCTCCTCTTCAAATCGCCAGGCAGGAAATGATGTGAAGTGAGCGCCCAATCCTTCAGGATCGATCTTCAGGTTTTCAGGTAACAAGGCTTCAGCTGGATTTAATCTGAGAAGTTCCGACCGTATCAAGTCCTCCAGGTGATTCTCCTGAATTTCTGTAACTGCAAACTCACCAGTGGTGATGTCAACATAGGCAATCCCGGCTCTTTTATCATCAAAGACCAGGCTGACAAGATAATTATTTCCATCACCCGGAAGTAAACTGGATTCCAGGATCGTACCAGGTGTGATCACTCGAACAACTTCTCTGGGCATCAGCCCATCAACTGGAACATCTCCCACCTGTTCACAAATAGCAACATGGTGACCTTTATCGATTAGGCGCGATAAATAATTCTCTGCAGCGTGGTGCGGGATTCCAGCCATAGGAACCCTAGTCCCTTTCCCTACATTGCGGGAGGTCAATACGATATCCAATACTCGAGACACTATTTCAGCATCCTCATCAAAGGTTTCGTAAAAATCTCCCAGTCTGAAGAATATGATTGTTCCAGGGTATTGTTTTTTTATATCCAGGTATTGTCTTCTTACCGGGGATTCTCTCTCTTTTGCCATGACCCAATTCTATATTGAGAGAGAGTAAATCACAAGGGATAAAGTCTCACATTGATCCAAATTTAGAAAACAACAACTGACAGCTTGTATTTTTCAAGTCACTTGTTGTATAATAATTTTTGTATGTAAACCATCCGACGAATTAAATTTCTAAAAGGAGATTAGCTTCATGGCTAGCGTATCGTATGACCACGTATATAAGCGTTTTGACGAAGTAGTTGCCGTCAATGACCTCAGTCTTGAGATTGAGGATAAGGAATTCCTGGTCTTAGTTGGTCCCTCGGGCTGCGGGAAATCCACCGCGCTGAGGTTATTAGCTGGCCTAGAAGACATCTCTGAAGGCACCCTGAAAATTGGTGATCGGGTTGTAAACGATGTTGCTCCAAAAGACCGGGATATCGCAATGGTTTTCCAGAGCTATGCTCTATACCCCCATATGTCGGTTTATGACAATATGGCATTTGGACTGAAGTTGAGGGGTTATCCAAAAGACCAGATCGCCGACCATGTTAATAATGCCGCTGAAATATTGGGCATCACGACCTTGCTTGAAAGAAAACCACGTCAGCTCTCCGGTGGTCAGCGTCAGCGAGTAGCCCTCGGCCGGGCCATTGTCCGTGATCCGCAGGTCTTCCTGCTCGATGAGCCTCTCTCCAACCTTGACGCAAAACTTCGCGTCCAGACTCGTGCAGAAATCACCAAGCTGCATAAACGATTAGAAACGACTTTCATCTATGTCACTCACGACCAAACGGAAGCCATGACTATGGCAAGCCGCATAGCCGTCATGAATCATGGTGTGTTAATGCAGATCGACTCGCCGCAGAATTTATACGACAGACCTAACAACCTCTTTGTAGCAGGATTCATCGGTTCACCTGCTATGAACTTCTTCAATGCAGAACTGACTCAGGAAGGCGAGAACATTGTCGTAACAACCAGATCGTTTGCTGTCAATGTACCAGCAGACCGCCGGGCCGCGTTGAAGGATTATATTGGAAAAACTGTAGTCTTTGGACTTCGCCCAGAAGACGTTCACGATCCCAACTTTGCTCCACCAGCCATTGTTGCCCAGAACATTGAGACCGAAGTTGACCTCACCGAATTAATGGGTAACGAGATATTTCTGTTCCTAAAGAGCGGCGAGGATGAATATGTTGCCCGCGTAGATCCGCGTACAAGCTACAAAATGGGTGACAAGGTCACTATGGCCCTCAATATGAACAACATGCACATCTTCGATAAAGAAACTGAGCAAGTTGTTCGCTAATTGAAATAAATAGCAAGTCAGCAAAACGTCTCCTCGCCATCAGCTTGCGGGGAGATGTTTTCATGTAGGAGGAGAAATGCCTTATTCGTATTTAAAACCTTTGTTGGATGATAATGGATCCAAAATCGTCTTACTTGTATTGGATGGTCTGGGTGGGATCGCTACTTCCCCGGAAGGTAAATCTGCCCTGGAAATGGCAAATACCCCCAACCTGGACAGATTGGCCAAGGAAGGCACTCTCGGTCAGACCATACCTATTCGTTATGGCATCACACCTGGTTCTGGCCCAGCACATTTGGCGCTTTTCGGTTATGAACCCCTGGACTATGTGATCGGCCGCGGTGCATTATCTGCGTCGGGTGTCAATCTCCCCGTGAAAGTTGGGGATATCGCTGCTCGCGGCAACCTCTGCACTCTCGATCAGGACGGTAATGTCAGGGACCGACGGGCTGGTAGGATCTCACAGGAAGATGCAGCACCAGTGATCGAAAAACTCAATCAGGTCCAAATACCTGGTGCTAAGGTAGAAGTTCGCCAGGTAAAGGAATATCGTTTTGTGATTGTAATGCGTGGCGAGGGGCTAGCCCCATCTCTTAATGATACGGATCCACAAGAAGAAGGTGTTCCACCTCTGAAGGTAGAAGCACAAAAACCTGAGGCCAAAAAATCAGCCGAACTCATGCAGAATTGGATTGCCGAAGCATATAAAACCCTGGCAGATCAACCGATCGCAAATGGTTTCCTTTTGAGAGGTTTTGCCACAGATCCCGGCCTACCTTCTTATGAAGACGCCTATCAATTACAAGCTGCCTGTATCGCCGAATATCCAATGTATAAAGGAGTTTCCCGTTTAGTAGGTATGGATGTGCTCGACCTGGTTGGCGCAGGCGCTGAAGGAGAATTCAAAACTGCAGAAAAACACTGGGATGAGCATGATTTCTTTTTCATCCATATCAAAAAGACAGATAGTTATGGAGAAGATGGCAACCTGGAAGCCAAATCAAAAGTCATTGAAGAGGTAGATAAAGCCTTACCAATCCTGCTTGATCTCAAACCTGATGTCTTAATGGTAACAGGAGATCATTCCACACCCGCTCTATTAAAATCTCATTCCTGGCACCCGGTTCCGTTTCTGATCTGGGCTCCGGAAACACATCGGACCGATTGGGAAACAGCATTTAATGAGAAGAATTGCGCCCGGGGCGGCCTGGGAACATTCCCGGCTGTAGAAACCATGTCCCTCGCCCTCGCTCACGCCAAAAGACTACAGAAATTTGGCGCCTGACCAGTCACCAAATATAAAGAAAGGCAGCGCAGATCGCTGCCTTTTTTTTATTAAATCATGACATTATCACTCTTTATTTTTTTCCGGGAATTTTTTTTATTCTAGCCTGTAGGACCCAACCCAGCAGAACTCCCTCTGCCAAAGTCAGGATCCCGAATACCAGGAAGATATCCTGCCAAAATTGAACGGGGAATAAACGGATCAGCGTATCTGAGTAGAAAAACAACCAGCTGTCTCCTTCAAAAAAGAGCAAATGGAAGTTGGTAAATAAAGCCTGGAAGCTGATCAGCGTTAGAAACAGGATCATGACCAAGATCCCTGCGGTTATTTTACCCCCCAGGTAAATAGCCTTGAGATATATATCCTGCCAGTCTTTCATTCGAGCAATGAGACCACAAAGAATAAATACAGCTGCCGCCCCATAAAATACTCTCAGCACCCCCTGAAGTACGATCTTTACATCCTCCAGATGGGATAATTCACGTTCAATATAAATTGGATCCCCGTTTTCAAAGACCAATTGCTGAAGGTCATCAAGGGTATCACTGCTGACCAAGTAGCGGCGAGTCTGATTGCCGAAATCCAATCGCTCCGCTCTGGTAAAGCCGTAGCTGTCTTCTGGAAAGCCAGGCCGGCGATATTCCAGGTTTGTGAATATCGGACTCAGCAGTACCAGGATCGTTAAGACACTTATTATTACCGGAATCGTTAGTGTAACCAGAGCACTGAATCCCTTTTTTAATACTGTCATTGGTTCCCTTCTCCCAGTAATGCCGGATCTGTAAAAATATTGCTAAGGACCATTTGATTTGTAATCCGTTCGATTGGCGCTTTATCATCAGTAAAGACCATCCCGCCGGAAGGTAATTGGCGCTTGTTCTCCAGGGCAATTCGAATGGACTCGATCAGAAGAGGATGAACATCATCTTCTGCTGATAGGGAAATGTAGTTCTCTTCCAAATCATCCCAGCTGGTAGGCTTTACTGTTGCGTAAATTATTGAATTATATGTTCCTGGCACATCCATCACATGTACTGATGTAAAAACCGTTTGAATTGTGGCAACCAAACCAGAAAGCAGTTTATCATCTTCGGGAACACGTCCGACATTCAGCACCAATGATCCATTTGTTTCCAGATGGCTGTAAATTTCCCCGAAAAACTCTCTTGTTGTCAGATGCCAGGGAATATACGGTGGTCTATAAGCATCAATGCTGATCAGGGTATATTTTTCCTCTGATCGGGCCAAGCCCCAGCGACCGTCTTGAGCGATCGGGTTTAGATTTGGATCCGTTAGGTCGAAATAGGTCTCTCCAACATGAAGAATTTCACGATCAATTTCAAAACCATCAATAGGTATAGAGCCGAAAGCAGCAGTTGCCTGCCTGGCTGAAGTTCCTGCAGCCAGGCCAATGATGGCCATATTCTTGACATCGTCTGGCCTGTATGGCGGAGGATTGAAAAAAGGAGCTGGAAGGACCTGCATCCAGGTACCCCAATAAGCCAATTGATCAGGATGGTAAATGGAATGGATACCCTGGCCTTCATTTAACCGCAAATACCGGTAACCATCCTGTTCCAGAACCTGAATGTAATTATAGGAAGATTCCTTCTCATAGATCTGGGCTGGGTGCTTCTTCACTGGACCGCTGCCCCACACGAAAGCCAAACCAAGGATCAAAATTGGCATCCAGATCCACTTCAGCGCACTTCGCCATCCTTCAGACAGGTATAAGCCAACCAAAGCCACCACTAAAAGAACCAGAGAGAAGACTACAAAGGTCAATCTCGTACCCAACCAGGGGATTAATAACAGATCAGGAGTAAATGTACCCAGAAATGACCCGAGTGTCGAAATGGCATAGATCCTTCCGGAGGTCTTGCCTGCATCCTTGGAATCCGTCAGGACTAATCGAATGGCAAAAGGAGAAACGGTACCCAGCAAAGTGATAGGAACAACCAATAGCACCAGAACAGAACCAAAGGCTCCAAATAGCACTCCTATCTGGAGTTGGTCAAATGCATCTGCTGCCGCATATAAAACCGGACGGGCGATGAAAGGAATGATCCCCGCGCTGAATGCCCCCCAGATCAGTATTGTATAGAAAGTCTTGTAATTGGGGTTCTTATCAGCCCATCTGCCGCCCAGGCTATAGCCTATTGTCAGGTATATGAGGATCAAACCAATAATAGCAGCCCATACCAGATTGCTGGTCCCAAAAACACTGCCCAACAAACGTGATGCGG
>CAZOUN010000107.1:0-7692 GCA_964582965.1 uncultured Anaerolineales bacterium
CAGCAAATTCAAACCTAAAACCAAGGAAACTGCCGATCACAGCCTGCCTTATGTGATCGCTGCTGCAGTAGCGGACGGATATGTGCTGCCGTCTTCATTCAGCGATGAGAAGCTCAAGGATCCCCGCATCTGGGACCTGTTGGGCAAAATCGAAGTTGTAGCAGACCCGGAAATTGACGCCATGTTCCCGGGTGTAAAACGAGCCCGGGTAACGATTATGAATAATGACGGCCAGAGCTACACAGCCCAGGTGGATAACGCCAAGGGTTCACCCCTGAATCCGATGAGCGATGAGGAAATCATTTCCAAATTCCGCGCCAATGCTGGTGCAGTGCTTGGTAAGGAACAGCAGGATAAAGTGATAGATCTGACCTGGCGTTTTGATGAATTGGAGAATATTTCTGAGTATATGGGGTTGCTTCGGTAGATAAAAATAAGCTCCCGGAGTTTTACAAAACTCCGGGAGCTTATTGTTTTAACACGAAGGATACGGTTTCCTTAAAGGACTTAGTCCTTTTGGAAGGACCCAATCCCTATTTCTAAACGACTCAATCACCGGACACTATCTGATACTTAAACTTTCGATGATCCTGGTATCGATCAGTGTAAATTTCCCGCAGCCATCCCTGGTCTCAACCAGGGCATATACATCAGTATCAGGGTTATAGGCCACACCAAATGCTGTCGATTCATCAATGAAGCTGAACTGTCCGTCCCAATTGACGGTATTCACAACCTCCCAGTCAATGCTGGCAGCCGCTGTTCTGTAGATTTCCCGATTGATGATAAAGAACACATCACCCTGAATAAAATGCAGTTCTCCTTCTGGGATGTATTCGATATTCCAGGTCACACCACCATCAACAGTTTGATAAAGATAATTCTTTGTGAAATTTCCGCCGCCTTCACTGCACATACATTCCAATTTCACCATTCCTTTCTGTCGTGAAATGATCTTGGGATCGGAGAGGCCGCATGAGCAATTGGAAAATGCATCAGGAGCAGAGGGTGGTGCTGTCAAAGCTAAAGCCTGCCAGGTCGTGCCCCCGTCCAGGGTAATATCCAGCCTGATATCTGGAGAGACACCGCGGAAATTTCGTGTTAACCATCCGTACCCGGGATCGAGGAAATCCACACCAGTTTTATCAAACCCCTGGATAGAGTACGCTGGTGCACCCAATGGATCCAGTAGCATTGTCCAGGTAGCTCCACCATCACTTGAGCTGTAGAGAGCGGTATGAACCTTCTGCATGCCTGCGTCCAGGAATTGGAAGAGCCAGACATGGTCATTATCCAGACTGTGGATCATTGATTCCAGGCGAGTTTCGTATTCTAGTAGGGATGGCTCCCAGGTCATCCCGCTATCTACGGTTCTCCAAATCAGATCAGAATCATTATAGGAGACCCAACCATGGTCAGAATCACTGAAGTTAACCTCAGCTGTGAACCAGTTGCTGTTGGGATTGATTGGCTGGGGAGGGGAGATATCCCTCCAGGTATTGGCAGCGGATTCAGTCTTCAGGACATGAAAGATTCTATTGGCGTCTACCGATATCGCCCACCCGATATTCTGATCCATCATATGCAGTTCTCGAATATCTACTGCCGCTCCTGCCGGCAGCAGGGGGACTCGGTCACCTGTCAGGATAATCTCCTGGGGGACTTCTGTGGGAGGCTGTGGAGTGGAATCATCTGGGGGAGTATTAGTATCCTCGGGTTGGGAGGTGTCGGTGGGTTGATCTGGGACCGCTGATACCTCAACGGCTTCCTGGCTAATCTCAATATCACCTGGCGGCTTGGTAGGCTTTGGCTGGTTGCAGGAAGCCAAGATCAAAAGCAGGGTGATTATCATTAATTTGGAGAATTTGGACATGGCAGCTCTCCTTGTTTTGAAGAAAGGGACTCAGTCCTTTCTAAAGGACTGAGTCCCTAGGTATATGGACACTGTCCTTTTGATTAACATGTTTTGGTTTAATTATTGTAATTGAATAATTGACAAGATAGTATCTAGAATCTTATTCTATGATCAGAATCCCTTCTCAGACTCAAATAAAAAATTCCTCGAAAACCCCCATACCACAAGCCCCAGAACAACCGCAAACCACAGGGTGGCAAAGCGGATCAGTAACGTAGCCGCTGCTGCAGTACCTCTGGTTAATCCCAAGAGCAGGCCTAACATGCCGGCGATGGATGCTTCTGCCGCTCCCAGGCCGCCGGGAAGCGCGGAGACTGCGCCGACTACGGTGGAAAACGCGAGTACAAAGATTGCGATCGACATCGTCTCCCAACCGCCAGGCACATCCAATCCCCGCAGGACATAATACATTCCGATTCCTTCTCCCAGCCAAGAGATCGTGCCAAGCCCAACTGCTACCAGGAGAGCTTTAGGTTTGAAGAGAGCATAGCTGCCTTCGTAAAATTCCCGCAGGCCAGGAGAGATCTTTTTCAAGAGAGGAAGTTTTGAAGCCAGCTCCAGAAGCCATAACGCGGCGGGACGGACCTGGATGATCACGATCAGGACAATGAGCCCTCCCAGCACGATTGCAAAGGCTGGCCAGTAGCGTGGATAAGCTATCACTCCCAGGGTACTGAGTATCAATACACCCAAACCGTCACTGATGCGCTCTGCCAGCACGACCGAGATGCCTTTTGATACTGGCAGACCGATTTCCTTTTCGAGCCAGACACCTTTGAGTGCCTCTCCAACTTTGCCTGGTGTGACCGCTAGCGGGAATCCGGCCAGGAATAAACGGGCGCTTTTCAGCAGGGGATAATCCTTCACGCCAACCTGGCCCAGGTAAAAGTGCCATTTGAAGAAACGCAAGATATAGTTAAAAAGGGTTAATAACAGGACCAGTGGGAAATAGGCCCACTTGAAATGGATCACCTGTTCACTTACCTGATTCAGATCCCCGACCAGGATAACCACCAGGAAAACCAGAAAGCCGAATATCAACCCGGCGATCAAGCGCCGGGTGATGGATTTGGATTTGCTTTGATCCATAGGGTCTAAAAGATCGCTACCAAAATGGCGATCAGGGCTGCGGCAGCCAAAACGACGGCTCCCAGGGCCTGATAGATGGTTTTCCGTTCCATGCCAGGCATGACCACTTCGCCATCGCCATATTTTTTAAAGAGCTGCCCCCATTTCGTCTTAATGGCCTCTTCAACCCTTTTATGTCCCACGAAAGGATACCAGTAGACATTATGGTAGAAGTTGCTGGCGAAATATGCCCACGGTACGATTGGGCTCTGCAGGAGCAGTTTTTCAAGAGGCTTCAGCCAGCCGTGGTAGATCATATGCTGACCGGTGCTGGCAAGGGTATCTTCTCGTACAAAGTGCCAAGGTTTTTCCTCGTCTATATCGTAGCCAACTATTTCAATCTGACTGGGATCTCCTATACCAAGATCATGTTCATGGGCAAGGCGAATGAATTTTAAGGCCATTGGATCAAAACCCTGCAGTTTGGCAGATACCGCGTCAATCGCTACCTGATCTGCAGACGCCAGTAGAATATCCTTTTCATGCCAGCGCATGGCCCGGGGTCCCGGCCCGTCGCCGGCAAAAGTGCCGTCCATTACTGCAAATAGGCCAGGATGGATCTCTTGTTGAATGGCTAACAGATCGACCACAGTTTCATGGATCACTGCATGGGTCCAATGGCGCTCACGGTGTAAAAGGCCGCCGAAGGCATTTTTCATCGCTCCCGTTATGGTGGTAAATACGTGGGTTTTTACGGTAGGAAGCTGGATGATGTTCATACCCAGGAGAGCTTTGGGGATGAAAACACCATCGGGATATACTTTGTCAAGCACCAGATATTTATGGTTTTTGGGGGTGAACTCGATCCATTCAAATTCCTGGTTGTAGAGGTATAAGCAGGGGATATTATATTGGTCTGTGACTGCTTTGTGTTTATTATTGGCTTCCCCATCGCTGGTATCAACCACTACTGTGTCGTTATGCACACCAACTAGGTCTTTATATCCCCGGGTTTGCAGGGATTTGATGACCCCTTCCAACTGCCAGGGAGTGGTTGAGCAGGCTGGATACCAGGTTTGCCAGGAGATATTGATTTTCAATCCAGTTTGAATATTCTTGTTGGGTAGGGCTTCTTCCACACCGGCCAGTTCCATTAGTCTGTGATAATCATCCACTACTGTTTCAGGAGTGGTTTTTACGACTGCTACCTTGCCTTTTCCGGGGAAATTACTCATTATTCTTCCTTCAGTTGATATAGATATTAAATTCACCTTGATTTTATCAGGAAAAACCCTAATCTATCTTATTTAAAGACGATTCAGCTTTGGCTAAGCGGGGGAAAATGATAGAATTCATATATAGTTTCAGTCTGATTGGAGAGAGCAGAATGCACGAACTTCATTTTTCAGAAGAGGTCCGCGAGGCGTTGGATCATAAGCAACCGATTGTAGGGTTGGAAACCGCAGTTGTCACCCACGGCCTGCCATATCCGACCAATGTTGAACTGGCCCAGGCTATGGAAAACTTGATCCGGGAAGAAGGTGCTGTCCCGGCAACAGTCGGTGTATTGGGCGGCAAGGCCCAGGTGGGGATGAACCCGGCCGATATTCAGCTCCTGGCTCAGGATCAGGATGTCATTAAGGTCAGCCGGCGAGATTTTTCCAGGGCTGCTCAGAAAAAAATGAACGGGGGAACGACAGTAGCTGGCACTATTACTGCCTTGCACATGGCCGGGATCCAGGTCTTTGCGACCGGCGGAATCGGTGGTGTGCACCGCAACGCACCTAATGATGTTTCCGCTGACTTGTACACCCTGGCTCAAACTCCGGTGATCGTGGTATGTGCTGGGGCCAAGTCAATCCTTGATCTACCCGCTACCCTGGAAACTCTGGAAACCCTTTCGGT
Source organism: uncultured Anaerolineales bacterium (assembly GCA_964582965.1). Taxonomy (GTDB): domain Bacteria; phylum Chloroflexota; class Anaerolineae; order Anaerolineales; family UBA11858; genus B10-G9. The sequence goes on from CAZOUN010000107.1 coordinate 4,889, forward strand.
TCCCGTGGTAGGTTATCAAACCTCTACTTTCCCGGCTTTTTATGCCCGTTCCAGCGGTTTGGCAGTCACTGCCCAGGTGGAGGATCCGGAAGATGCAGCTGTATTGGCCAAAGCTCACTGGGAGATGGGGATCAACTCTGCAGTCTTGCTGGCAGTGCCCGCTCCTTTGGAAGATGCCCTCCCGGATAAAGCGATGCAAGATGCTGTGGATCAAGCTCTCATAGACGCTGCGGAACACAAAATTCAGGGGCAAGATGTAACGCCTTTCCTGTTGAATCGGGTCAGTGACTTGACTGGAAAATCGAGTATGAAAGCTAACCTAGGATTATTGTTGAATAACGCCAGGATTGCAGCGAGGGTGGCTGTGGCGTTGTCAAAGATCTACGGGTAGAAAAAAATCAGGGAGTGGGCGATACTGTCACAGTAGGGAGGATCGTGTAGGTTGGTGAGGGGGTAATTGAGGGGGTGAAAGTCACGGAGGGAATGGGGGGGTCTCCAGCTACACTAAAGCTCCCTGAGATGTAAAAATCCAGACCCAGGAAGATTTGAATTTGATAATCACCAGGCAGCCACAAATCCGGTGCTGGATCCCAATCTGTGTAACCTATTCCGCCGCTGCCACCATTCCAGGGCAGGCTTTCATAATGTACCAGCTCATCTCCTCTGTACCACAGTGCACTCCACTGGATATCATCCTCCAATAGGGCGTAGCTGAACACAGCATATAAGTGACCCACCGGGTTCGTGAACTGGATCCCAGGGCCGATGGGATTGTACTCGGCATCTAATCCGATATTGGATAAGATCAATGGGCTGAATGCAGCTTCCGCTGGTGGTGTGAGTTTTCCCTCAAATCGGGCTTCCACAGCCAGTGGTATATGGGGTGTTGAACTGGGTAGAGGCGTATAGGATTCGGCAGGCGTAAGCGTGATGGTGGGTGTATCTGTGATGGTAGGTGATACCGATACTGAGGGGGAGATGGATGGGGTCAAGCTGGCAGGCCGGGTAGGCGAGGGGCTGATGATGGTATACGCTACTGGCTCGCCGTAAAAATAAACCAGGATGCCCAGGATAGCCCAGAATAAAGCCAAAACGATCAACCACCAACCGCGTCTTTTTTGGTCCTGACTGAGATTGAAAAATTTTATCTTGCGGCTGGTCAGAACAGTTTGAGCACCGGTGATAATGCTGATCAGGAAAAATATCCCGGTCAGGACAGTTGCTGCGATCACACCTGCGCGGATATCTAGATTCACTGTACACGCTCCGACTGGATCACCGGGTTGGTGAGTTTTCCAATACCTTCGATTTCGATTTCCACTATATCGCCGGCTTCCAGTTTAGAGACACCTTCCGGTGTGCCGGTCAGCAGAATATCACCTGGTAGAAGGGTCATAAAGGATGAAGCAAAAGCGATCAATTGTTCCACCAGGAATACCATATCGCGAGTGGATGCCATCTGGCGCAGGTCACCGTTGATCCGGCAAGAAATAATAGCATCGGCAGTGTTAAAGTCGGTTTCGATCCAGGGGCCAATAGGAGCAAATGTATCAAAACCCTTGCCCCGGGTCCAGAGCAGGTCCTCGCGCTGGAAAACTCGATCGGTAACGTCGTTTGCGATGGTATATCCCAGGATATGTTTATTAGCGTCAGCGAGATCGATCCAGCGTCCTGCTTTTCCAATCACAACAGCCAACTCAGCTTCCTGTTCAACGTGCTGGGATTGAGGGGGTAAAACGATCGCTTGATCCGGCCCGATCACGGCTGTGGGAGGCTTAAAGAATAAAGCTGGTACCTCAGGAACTACAGCATTATGTTCTTTGGCGTGGGCGGCATAATTGCGGGCCACGCAAATGATCTTACCTGGCACAACGGGAGCCAATAGCTGGACCTTATCAAGAGAGGTTTTAGCTTCTCCGCGCTGGTACGTGCCGAAGATATCGCCCTTGATGGGTCCAACCTTATTATCCAGCAGCCAGCCGTAACCGGGTTTCCGGTTTTTTGTTCTGTATCGGATGATTTTCATTCAGAATGAGTTTATCATAGAGCACTTGGGTTTGGCAATTCTCAGGACGTAAGTCGTAACTAATAAATAGAAAGCGGATGAACTCCTACTGATCTTAAATCGACTTACTACTTACGGCTTACCACATACACAAACACAATCCCTTCCTAAACTATTGCCCACTTGGTATAATGAAAATTGAACTTGGGCGGTTAGCTCAGTTGGTTAGAGCACCTCCTTTACAAGGAGGGGGTCGTTGGTTCGAGTCCAATACTGCCCACAATCTTGGTCCCATCTCGAACCTCATAGTGAGGCTGTAGAGCAATTCCTAGCCATGCTCAGATTTGAGCATAAAAGCAAGGTAGAAAAGCTCTCAGAAGTCCTCAAGTGAGGTTGGGATGGGTTTTTCATTTAACACTCTAAATTCAGATTACTCAAATAATTTTATTACTGTGAGAACAGCTGTAGATATTAGCGGATATAACCAACAATACTTAAGACGATTGTTGAGAGAGAACATTCTCAAATCAAAAAGGATAGGGCAACTATGGTTGATAGAACGTAATGGATTTATTGAATATCTCAATCATGCAAAAGAATCAAACGATAAACGTTATGGTCTGCAGCAAGTAGATCGATATCAGCTTTGTTAGCTGATAAAAACAGAAAAAACCTCATGCTATACTCAATAATGGTTTGAGGTTTTAATAATTAAAAACTACAATTCTATTGTTTCGATAAGTGTAGTTGAACTAAGCGCTTCGCGCAGGGGGAAAAGCAGGCGAAGTTTCACACTCTG
>CAZOUN010000108.1:0-7595 GCA_964582965.1 uncultured Anaerolineales bacterium
GAGGAGAGATCTTCTCGCCAGATATCGGGGAAGGTTTTTTCTGATAGAAGTGCGGTCCTACTCTTGGCGTGTGGATCATTTTACCGAGGCTTTCCATATCTACATCCACCGTTTCCATAAATTCCGGCTTGGATTTAAAATTCAAAGCTGTCCGGGAAAACAGATCTGTGATGATCTAGAGATCCTTTTCTGTCGTATCTTCTTCCCTTTCCACTAACATTCCTACCCGGGGGTATTTTTCATAACGTTTAAGATGATGAGCTTCGCCCTGGTCGACCCCCATATAGGGATGGATCAACGGCAGGTGTTTATCAAAACCCATCTTGAGGATAGCGCTGGGGAATCCCATTTTCAACGGGGCCGCCCAGAGTGTAAAATCCGAATTGATCACTGCCTTTCCCATTTCCCTGGAGGCCGCATCCGAATCGCAAATACCCGGTGTTTTGGTCCAACAGTCAAAACAGCCAGTGCAGTATTTTAGACCCAGATCCCTCAGGTTCAGTTTGGTTACCTAATTTCCCTCGGATTCCAGGTAAGAATGAAGTTCATTCAGATAGTTATCAAATTTTGATTTTGATGGATTTCCATTTAAAATAGTGATTTTCATTGTTTTTCCTAGTAAATATGATCAAATGTCAAGCGCGACTCGGATTAACCCGGTTGGTTATATTCAAGATATAGAGCTAAGACCATAGATCCAACAATCAATACCGCCGATACCTGATGGATCAGTTGAGGACTTTTTTCAACACGATCCTGGATGCTCATGATCGCGCCGGTGGCGAACATAGCGACCACACCCACACCAGCCAGGGCAATCAGCAGTAGGACAGAAAGGGGAAAGGTAAATATCGGATCCAATTGATAAATTCGGTATCCAGCAAGGATGGCCGCTCCCAGGGCAACCAATTTATGAATAGTAAAAAGCCATCCGTTATATGGTTTCCCAATATTACTGACCCATAATCCAAATCCCACAACGATAAGGAGCAACAGTCCAGGAACAAACATCAATTTAACTAAACTCATTCAATAGTCCTCTCGATCAATTTCAAATCACTCTTAATTATACGTATTTTAATTATCAGGGTTGAATTGTTTGTTTCCCTTTTAAAGCAGGAAGCCCCGGTAATTACCGGGGCTTCACCAAAAGGAGCTAGAAAAACTATTAGAAACCTTTCATGGCATTACCAAGTGCTAACAACACAAATGCTACTAGTACGAGCCAGAAAGCAAAGGGGCTCAAAAAGGCTACTACACCTAATTTGGCGATCAAGCCAACAACTGCTACAACTACTGAGATCCAAAAAACATTCTTGGTTGGGGGAGTAAGTCTCATTTTTTTCTCCTATGGTACAGTTTAGTATGAATTAGAACACTATAGATAACTAAACGAGCCATTGATAGTTACGGTGGAATTTCTCCAGACTCATCCAAAAAAGTACTGTTTTTTCTGATGGGATTTTCCAAATAGCTGAGATCTGGTTCCAGCTCTAAGTCCAACGATCAATAAGATCGCAACATCAGGCCTGTTTCGGGCAAAGCACATTAAATAAAAAAGTCCGCCCTGCCAGAGCGGACTTCCATTAATCCTGATTAGTATCAAATTATTGCCAGAAGCGTCGCGCCGCCAAAGAGGATCATCATACCGAGGATCATCCATCTTAGTGTTTTGGAATAGCCTTTGGGATCAATCTGGCCGTTCTGGTCCATATCCTTAATGATAGGAAATAATCGCCAAAAAAAGGTGGCGATTGATATAGTCATTGCTGCGCCCACAAAAGGAAGGATTTTTTCATCTCCCCAAACCAGAAAAACGATTAATAGAAGAATAAAGATCACTTTTGTACCGGCAACCCAATTTACCAGATATTTTGCCAGATTATGGATCTCGGGGTCGGTTTTTGATTTTTCCCAGGCCTTGAATACTCCAATACCATTTCCCAATTTAGAATCCGGCATGAAATACATTATCATAATGTTTCCTGTTTCCAGGATCACAAATATTATTATGGCAATTTTAATCCAAATCATTTTTTCTCCGTTTACCCGGCCAATTGGAAAAGCATCGGACTGAAGTAAGGTATCAGCCATATCACCCAGACCAGAATACTGAATTTATGAAAACTGGTGATCGCTTTTTCGTCTTTCCGGATCAGTACTATCAGGGCCCAAACCGCATGGATCAGCATGAGAACAATCGCGAGTAAACCTGAAATTCCATGAATATCAAACGTCATACCACCAATAAATTTGAACATCATCCCGGTTCCCCAGGTATCACAAATTAAACCAAATACAAAAAACAACAGGTGCCAGGGTTTTAATCTCCCTTGAATCCGTTCACTCCAAACACCAATTGAATAAAAAACCAGGGCACTTGTAATAATAATTGACGCTGAAGAATCCATATACTCATCCTTTTCTGAATATTTTCTTATTTGAGCAGAAATTTTATTTCCAGATTATACTATATGTCCAATTTTTCACAATCTCCCAGGGGGCATTTAGATGCTCCAACCGGAGAAGATCGGCAAAATCTTTTGTGCGTTTTATTGGAAAATATTTCTGGGGATTGATGCTGTAGGGGTTACTCCCGGGCACTCAGTTCAGGTATATTGCTAATCTAATTTTTGTATATTCAGGAAGTGTCAAAAAAAACCGGAGCACATTTAGGATGCTCCGGTTCAGCTAAGAGGATATTTTCTTTTTTTGGATCTGTTCTTCATCAGATGGCGCGTTTTGTGGTGGTCATTGCCAATTCAGCGCAACGGCACTGCAATTGGGATCCCCATGCAACCAGTTTCGAACCTACCACATCCAATACCCGAATGCTTATCTTGGTAAATCTTGATTCACGTACTTCTGCAGCTGAACGAATGAAACGATCTTGTGTTGCCAGATTGATCTCATCCTGCCGCCGTTGGGTTTCTACGTAATAGTAATTCCAGTTAAACATGATATTTCTCCTATTAGCAAATTGTTATTACATTCAAAATAAATGATCTTCTTGATACGTTGGTGTATTATTTTTTTGATCTCTCCATTTTCCACCTCCGATTGATAGCTACTCACATAATAAAAATGCTGCTACTGCCTGTAAAGTATCCTGAACCCGTTCTTCATTGAGCGAATAGCACTTTGCTCCCGAGCAGCGTCTTTCAATCAAATAACCTGTGGCACTGAGTTGTTTCAAGTGCCTCGAGGTTGCTGATTGGCTCAGTTCCAGCTTGTCCATGATTTCCTGTGACCTCATTTCTCCTTCTTCAGCGATCACTTTCAAGATATTCAATCTCAGGTCATCCGCCAGGGCGCCAAGTCGGATGGTGATCTCATTTCTGCTCAGGTCCGGCGCATGCACCTGGGTGTCTTCAGGAAGCCGGGCTCCAAAGATCAAACCCCGGGAATTCTTGTAATGGAACATCCCCTGATAAGGCCCATTGTGAGCGCTGGGCACAAAAACCATTTGCTGGTTCTCTCCGACTTCTTCCAAGTAATCTGCGTCTACATCTGTGCCAGTAATGTATTTGGCAATTTCTTTGCGGCTCATATTTCTAAAGTCCACCTGCTCAAAAGCCATTACTGCATCTTTAAGCATCGGCAGGATCCGCTGCCATTCATCTTTGAAATGTTCTTCCCACATAAATTCCATGTGGGAAGCAACTTGTCGCTGCAATTCTTTCGGATCATTCAGAAGTTCAAAGGCTTTACTTTCAACATCTCTTTTAATATTTTCTTTTGAGAACTTTATTTCTAAATAGTCCAGGAAAAATTCCTCATCAGTCAATAACATTTCCTTATTTGCAAGGGGCACATCATTTGTAGGAAGCATATCAAATGCCTTAGCACAAGGTTCCTGTCGAATGTAAAAGTCCAGTAATTGGTCCCTCAAAATGACCGGATCGCAGTTTTTCAAATGCTTCAGGTAGGTGGGTACATCTTTCCAAAACCTGACAGGTACTACAGCGAAATATAAACCAACGATCACCAGGTTATGCTGGACTACCTGCTCTTTGGTGAGTGCTGCTGCAGTTTCGTAGATCCAGGGATTTAACCCTGACAATTCTTCACTTCTGCTCATCAACATCATACTATTGATAAAAGTTTGCACCGGGTCAAGCCGGACTTCAACCGTATTCACTTCTGGCAGGACGATGGCATCTGGATTTGGCATTATTACTCCTGTTTCTCACTTATGCGGGTTATGTACTCTACCCGATGTAACGGGTTATATACATATCATAGCACAGGGAATGCACTTGTCAAGACCCAAATTCAGGCGATTTCAGAGGGCTACTATATTGCGCAAAGAAATAAAATTAGTTCCGGGGTAGTTTTTAGCGCACCACCTTCAAACAAATTGCTATCACCTGATTGATACATAAATTAAAACTCGTGTCAATCAGTTTTTTTTTGTTTCAATTTTCCTATGCAGCTTCTTTTCTATACTGTAAGCTCAAAATCCTCTGGAGGGGCTATAACTATCTCGCAACGTTCACTCACGTATCTACTATCCCAGTAATTTCGAATTCCATATAGTCCCTGGAGTTTAGGATATAATTTTTACATCAAAAATGAAAGTTTTCCACAAGGAGTTTTTATGGTCAAGCAGAGAAAACCATATATTTTCGTAATAATGCTCTTGATCGGATTGATTGTTATTTCTGGCTGCAAGAGCAGACAGGAAGAATTGGTCCCCACTCCATTTATGGACGAGGATGAAGATGCTTTCATCGGAATACCCAACCCAGCCTCTTTTTACTGCCAGGAAATGGGGTATGAACTAGAGCTCAGGGATTCCGAGGGCGGCACCGAGGGCATTTGCATAATGCCAAATGGCGCGGAATGTGAGGAATGGGAATTTCTGGCTGGCGGCTGTTCCATTGAGTGGACGTACTGTCAGCGGCAGGGTTACAACATCCGAGAAGGTGAGGACGGAGCAATATGCACATTCAATGATGGCAGCACCTGCCCGGAATATGATTTATTCATCGGGGTGTGTCAACCACCCGGATAAGCCCTATCCACTTTGAACATCAGGGTAGAATATAAGCACAGCAAAGTACTATTTTGTTGTGCTTTTTCTTTATTCAGGAATCACAGAAGGAGCTCATCTATGCCAGACAAGCCCACCAAACCTGTACAGGATATCGGGCATTTGATCAAATCGGCCGAGCGATTAGGCATCGAGCTGGATGAATCCGCAGCCCGGCAATGGCTTACAGCCATCCAGGCCTCGAAAAACGAGGAAGATATAGTCTTCGACGATCGAACAGGGGTTTTTGGCCACAAAATTTCCATGCTTGATTTCAGCTCCGATGATCTGGCACACTTCAGAAAAGTTGGCCGTCTGGTCGAATTCCAGGACATCCCCGGGAAGGTTGAGACCGCCCTGGCCTTATCTGGATCAGCAGCCCAATCAAAGATTCAAATCTATCCAGGCGATGCTGATTATTTTGAGCGCATTAATATCCTGGCACAAACCAGGGATGAAGCTTGTTACGAACTAGCCCGGCTCATCAAAGAGAAAGCACTTCAAACCCAAACCGGACCCACATACCAATTAATGGAAGTTCGCTTCGGGTCCTACCCGCAGGATGTAATGCTCGATAACCACAAACATCCTTCTGGAAGTTCAATATCCTGGACTCCCGAGCAAGTATTGACAGGGAAGATTAGCGCCAGCTCTCTAGACGGCAGCGAAATAGAGATTGCCTGGTCAGAAATCGCACTTAATCCAGGTTGGTGTAAACTCGACTGGGTTTTCGGAGATCCAGTCCGTGACGAACTAGTTAATGTCAGTAATATGCTGGATGTTACCTGGGAAGGGCCAGACGGGAAGATCATCCCGCTGGACGGTTTCCTTGACCCATATTTCCAGGAAATATATCTGGATGAGGAATCCATTCCACTATTTTCCAAGCTTTCACAGCATGTTTCTGCTGACGCCCTGGAAGAATATATTGAACAACTTGAAAAAGAAGTTAATAAATACATCACAAAAAACATTAACTACGGTAAAGCCGCTAAGCGAATGTATAACATCTTCCGATTAACAGGACGGTATAACGAAGCGGCGATTATCAGAGAGTTATTTGATGAACCTTCATCCATGTTGTATCAAGTCTGGGCGCTGATCCGCACCATGGAGGAATGCAGCCACCCGGAATCAAGTATAACCAAGGAAATAGTCCAGTCCCAAGCAGATAGTTTGATCCTCGAAGTGGTCAGGACGCTAGAAGGTGACGAAGAAAGCATTGTTGTTCAACACCTCCTTAATCTCCGTGATGCGTTAGAAGATCAGCATCAAGGAGAAGCCATACCTCACACTATTGAAGCTGCCCGCGATGAGGTGATCAACATAGTCAATAATTTCTTTTACGAAAAACTAACCACCGTCCCAGAGATTAAAAAATATATGGTCCAAATGGGAGGTTAAGACGGGAAACTTGATTTTCCAGAAAAAGACGCTATAATATCCAGCAATAAATTAACGCGTTGACCGGGACGAGTAAAGGTAAAAGTCTTCAACAGGGAATGAAAGCCACAGATTGAGAGCTTTCTTGGAAGACTCACTTCGAAAACCCCCCGCGAGCGGGTCCCTGAAATCAACAGAGAGTAAGGCGACACGTATGGCCCCGTTACTGGCCCAATGAGATTAGTCCAGCATCACAATATTGGACTTAAATCTGGGTGGAACCGCGAGAAACTCTTGCCCCAGCAGGCAGGAGTTTTTATTTTAATGGAGGTAAATTATGGCAAAAGACGATTATTTGGGATCGGAATTATGGAAGATCCGGCATTCAGCTGCCCACGTTATGGCTCAGGCAGTTCGGGATATCTTCCCGGAAGGTAAAGCCAAGATCGCGATCGGGCCGCCCATAGCTGATGGATTCTATTACGACTTTGATCTACCAAGGCCACTAACTCCGGGAGATCTGGAACATATCGAAGGCAAGATGCGCAAGGTCCTCTCCGAGGATCATGGATTCATCCGCCGCGAGCTTTCTGCCGATGAGGCCCGGGAACTCTTCAAGGACCAACCCTATAAGCTGGATCTAATTGATGGGTTGGAAGCAGGGGGACTGGATGAGTACGGCGAACCGGTGAACGAAGAAACCGTAATTTCAACCTATACCCACGACGATTTCGAAGACCTGTGCCGGGGACCCCATGTAGAGAGCACAAAGCTGATCAATCCTAAAGCAATCAAATTATTGAATGTGGCGGGTGCATATTGGCGGGGCGATGAACACAATCCCATGCTCCAGCGCATATATGGAACGGCCTGGGAAACGAAAAACGAGTTGGAAGCCTACCTCGAGAAGCTCGAGGAAGCTAAAAGGCGCGACCACCGCAGGTTGGGCAAGGATCTTGACCTTTACAGCACCAACCCCGACGTTGGCAGCGGTTTAATCCTCTGGCACCCCAACGGAGCCTATATCCGCTACAAAGCTGAAAAATACTGCCAGGAAGAACACCTCAAGAATGGTTATGAGTTTGTCTCCACACCCCATATCGGAAAAGCCAATTTGTGGGAGACCAGCGGCCACTTAACCTGGTATGAAGAAAATATGTATTCCTCACTTGATATC
>CAZOUN010000109.1:0-7460 GCA_964582965.1 uncultured Anaerolineales bacterium
CATCTTTATCCGATGAGGCTGTAGATGGTTTGGTTAATACTTTCAAGGATGTTCTAGGTGAGCGAGTTTCTGATGTTCGAATCACAGATCGATTGACTAATTCAGTTGCCAGGCTTGTTGATGCCAAAGGCTCCCTGGGTCAAGAGATGCAGCGAGTATACCGGATTATGGACAAGGATTATCAAATTCCGAAAAAAGTACTGGAAATCAATCCGGTCCATCCGATTCTGCAAAAGATCAGTCAGCTGCAGGATGATGACCACCGGACAGATTTAATCGTGGACCAGATATTTGAGGACACTCTATTGATTGAAGGGCTTCATCCGGATCCGGCATCAATGATTCCCAGGATCCAGGAGCTGATGGAGTCGGCATTAGCGGAGAAGTAGACAGAAATAGATTGATATTGTTCAGCGGGATGGCTAAAAGCCATCCCGTTTTCTTTAACTGACAGGAGCTGCAGTGTCTTGTTTTCTAGTTTTGGTCGCCATGATAAAAAAGATTATTGCTCCCAGGAAACCGGCAGTACCTCCCCCATACCAGATTGCAGAAGGGCTGAAAGTGTCATTCAGAAATCCACCCAGCAGCGGACCAACCATGGATCCAGCACCCATTGTCAAAGCAAGCATGCTCATATAACGTCCGCGCATGATTTCAGGCGCTCGATTTGCTGTATAAGTGCTGGCAGTGGGAATGACCATCAATTCACCAATCGTGACAATTACCATACTGACCAAGAAACCCCAGAATCCTGTCGCAAAGGCGATGCTTCCAACCCCCAGACCATAGAATAATGTGCCCACTGCCATAATAACCAGGGGGCGGAAGCGGGATGTTCTGCGCGTTACAAAGAGCTGCAAGAGGACCACCATCACGGCATTAACTGTAGGTATTAGGCCGTAAAGGGTTTCAGAAAGACCGAAGTTATCAATTGCGTGGACTCCCAACAGGACCCAGAGGATACTGCCGGCAATCTGGCGCATAGTAAACCCAAGGATAAAACTGGAAAAGATCCGATCACGAAAGATAGACTGATAGGATTTCAATGTACTGAGCAGTTTTTCCTGGATCTCTCGTGCGGCTTCCGGTAGGGTTTCTATTGTAAAAAGAGCAATCAGCAGGCCGAAGAAAATAGTAGTTCCTGAAGCGATGCCAAATGTTATCTTATATGAAGAAGCTATCATAAAACCACCCAGCGCCGGCCCCAATGCTACACCGACATTCTTGACGAGCCGGGTTAATGCAAAGGCTTCATTTCGTTTTTCAGGAGGGACTAGATCGGCGATCATGGCATCAGATCCTACTCTATAAAGAGGACGAAAAGCTCCCCTCAACGCCATCAATATCGCGAATTGCCCGTAGGTATGAGCAGGAACCATAGCTGCCAGGGTGAGCCCTGTCATGGAGAGGCTGATGACCATGGTCCACTTTCGTCCCAGTTTATCCGTTATACTCCCTGCTAAAAATGAAGAGAGCAGGCTCGCCACAGCGTTAATGGTTGTTAATGTCGTGATAATAGTTAAGGGAAGACTTAACTCATCTCCAAGATAGATAACTAAAAACGGCCAGATCATGCTCATCCCCGTAAAGTTGACCAGACTGCCCCAGAAGAGCAGCCAGAACTGGGAGGGATAAGAATTTTGATATTGCTTGATCCTACCAAGCAGAGATACATCCACTGGATGTTTGCGTTCGGGTTTGTCCATAAAAAAAAGTCAATATATCAGTGATGGTCAGTTAACGTTCCCATTGTAATTCAGTCTGAAATCTTTGCAAGGATGATATCTAGATGCAGGTAATATTTCACATCGTTTATAATAGTAGACTGTTAAGTACTCAATTAAAATAGATATGGAATAATAATGACTCATATTTTGGTAACGAATGATGATGGTGTAACAGCTCCGGGTTTATTTGCTCTGGTTTCTGCATTGCGAGTAATGGGGGATGTCAGTGTCCTGGCGCCGGATCGAAACTGGTCTGCATCCGGCCATGTAAAAACACTCCATCGACCATTGCGTGTCAAAGAAATCCAGCTTCAGGATGGTAGTAAGGCTCTTGCCAGTGATGGGGCTCCTTCTGATTGTGTTGCCCTGGCAGTTATGGGATTATTGTCGGATATCGATCTGGTGGTCTCTGGTATTAATCCTCACGCTAATATCGGACATGATGTGACCTATTCAGGTACAGTGACCGCTGCGATGGAAGCAGTCATCAGAGGTTTGCCAGGATTGGCCGTATCACTGGATAGCCCTGATAAGCATCACGGCGTATTGGACTATGATGCTGCTGCCGAATATGCCCGCCGGGTGGTGGAATTTATGTTAAAGAAGAAATTTCCGAATGATGTGGTTTGGAATCTCAACGTGCCTTACCTTCCACTGGAGGGCATTAAAGGAATGCAGGTAACCTGCCAGGGATTACGGGTTTATAATGATGAACTGCTCAAGAGAGACGACCCCCGCGGTGTGCCCTATTACTGGTTGGGAGGAGATCCTCCGAGTGGAATTCCGGACGAGGGAACGGATTATGGAGCGATTAAATCTGGTTATGCTTCCCTGACGCCATTAAAGCTGGACCTGACTGCTGAAGATTTGCTGGATATAATCAAAGAGATTATTGCTGAGTAAAGTGAATAAAACAGAGTCTAAAACACCCAACAACAGGAAATTGATCCGCTACTTGCTTCTTGCTCTATTGGGTGGGCTGGCGTTCACCTGGTTGATCAACACTCCCCCAGGATTATTGGGGAAGTCAGATGCAATTGCCTATGCAGTCTGCCATCGAATCGGTTCTCACTCTCATTATTTTGGAAATAGGCCATTCTCTCTCTGTGCCCGATGTACAGGTCAATATCTTGGTTTTTTGTGGGGTTTTGGATTTCAAATCATCGTGGCAAAAAAGAGATCAGGTTTTCCGTCTCGCGGGGCTCTGGTTGTGATGGCAGCCTTATTTGTTCTTTATCTCATAGATGGATTGAATTCTGCTGTCTACTTGTATCCTGGTTTGGATCACCTGTCACTTTATCAACCCAGTAATTTGCTGCGGTTATTTTCAGGACTCGGGTTTGGACTTGTGATCAGTGCTGTTCTTTACCCCTTGGCAGGTCAAACAGTTTGGAGCGAGACCCCCCTCTTATCGTCAATTCGCGGATACAGGGATTGGACGATCCTTATCGGAGGAGTGATTGGTATCGGCCTCTTGATCCTGACTGGAAATCCACTTCTAACATACCCCCTTATTTTGACCAGCACTGGCAGCCTGATGTTGTTGTTGACAGTACTATACACTGTGATCTGGATACTGCTCAGGAAAAGAGAAAACAGTTTCTCGTCTTGGAAAGATTTAATATGGTGGGGGATAGCAGGGTTCACTTCTGCGTTGACGCAGATCGCGGTAATTGACCTGATTCGTTTTCTATTGACCGGTACATGGAGTGGGTTCCCAGAGTATTAATCAGTGACCAGTAATCAGATTTCGGTATTATGTCTTACTCAGGAAAAAAGTGCAGCGCTTTGTTCGGGATGAATGAGATCTGGATAGGTTCTCCATTTTGAGGTAGATTCATTCCGCAATCAGAGCAGGAAAATTCCAAAACCTGACCTTTTACTTCAACTTTTATCTGAATAGCGGAGCCGCTGAAAGAGCTGCCGAGAAGTTTTCCCGTGAGTAAAACATTCCGGATATCATCAGCTACCCCGATCTGCACTTGATCGGACCTGATCAAAATTGTTCCAGGTCCTGGATGATCATCATTATCATTTACTAACCAGGATCCGATATCTGTTTCCAGGACAGTGCCTTCTGTGGTTGGTTTGGCTTTACCATCCAGTAGATTATTCATTCCCAAAAAACGTGCTATATATGGAGAATTTGGTTTGTGGTAGATCTCTCTCGGTGTGCCGATTTGGGCGGTTTTCCCATTTCCAAGGATTACAATCCTGTCTGCTATACGGAAGGCCTCTTCCTGATCGTGGGTAACGTAAAGGGCTGTCTGGGAGGATTTTTTTAGAATATCACGTAGTTCACCGATCAATCTTTCCCGGATGCTTCTGTCCAGGGCGCCAAGCGGTTCATCGAGCATTACAAGCCGGGGCTCTGGGGCCAGCGATCTCGCCAGGGCGATCCGTTGTTGTTCACCTCCAGAGAGTGTTGCAGGATCTCGATCCTCCAAACCGGACAATCCAACCAGGTCCAGTACTTCTGTTACCCTGGCTGATGCAATTTCCCTCTCAGTTCCTGCCATTTTTAGGCCAAAGGCAATATTCTCACCCACGTCTTTGTGGGGAAAAAGTACATATTCCTGGAACATCAACCCGAAATTACGCAGATGGGGAGCTACTCCTGACAAGGATTTGCCATTCCAGAGGCAGTCTCCCTGATCGGGAAATGCCAATCCAGCAATGATCTCAAGCAAAGTTGTCTTTCCACTTCCACTCGGACCAAGTAAAGCCAGTATCTCACCCTTTTTTTGCTGGAATGAGATCCCGCGGAGAACATCGACTTCTCCGAAGCTCTTCCAAATATCTTGAATTTCTAAACCTTTCATTTTATTCCGAGGGTACAATTCTTTTTAACTAAATGTTGCTGACAAATTCGAGTATAACATATCAAGTTTTCTCAAATTTTTGCAAGATTTTGAAATAAGAAAAGGTGGGGATAATGAAGATCTATTTTGCCTGTTCGATAAGCGGTGGGAGAAAAGACGAAAAAGCTTATCAATACCTGGTTCAGGTGCTGACTGAAATGGGAATTGATGTACCAACTGCGCATATTGCCGAAACCGGTGTTGAAGAGGTAGATGCCCGGGAAAAACCTGGAGATATCTATAATCGTGATGTCAATTGGATTCAGGAAAGTGATTTACTGATTGCGGAAGTGAGTACGCCATCCCATGGTGTTGGATACGAAATAGGTTATGCCCTGGATCTAAAGAAACCAGTTTTATGTCTGTATCAAAAAGATGTTGTGGTTTCAAAAATGATCACAGGCAATCCTCATTGGCTGCTTACTGTGATGGAGTATAAAAATTTATCTAATGCTGAGGAAATTTTGCGTACCTACCTGGCACCTTTTGAATCAATAAAATCTGATTCACCTGGGAACTAATTAACGCAAATTAGCGTCTACTGGATGCCTGATTAATGAAATTCCAGAGATAAAGAGGAGTATCCCGATGAATAGAAGAGTCGAGAGAACTAGACGTTTTGTGATGGTCAGTTTGGCGGTGATCATGCTGATTGGAAATACTTTAGCATGTGCATTGCCGGGGCAGGGGGGAAATACGGGAGAAACTCCTCAACCCATACCTATAGATCAAAATGGATCCGACTCTATAGAGCAAGGAAGTCCAGCACAGAATGGTGGTGAAGGTCCGGGGTTAACGATCCAGTTAAGTGACGGACAAGAGGTGCCAACGGTAATTGAGAGGTTATCCCCTGTAAAGGGTGTGCCGTTAACAGCAGAAGAGATTGAAGAGATTTTGGCTCGTCTGGAACCTTGGGTGGTAGAGCAGGGCCTGGAAGTCGATTTCCGGCTGCCGGAGCAGATTCTGCCCCCGCCTCTAACGGGTGAAACCATACCGGAAACCTTTCCCAGCTCAGCGGATCTGACAATACCACAACCTGAATTTGGTGAAGAACTTCAAGTGCTTCGCTATGCTCCAAATGGGGCAGTAGCGATTGCTCCTTTCATCAGTGTCACTTTTAACCAACCGATGATCGCACTAAACACCCTGGAAGTGCTGGCAGAAGAAGATGTGCCGGTCCAGGTGACTCCTTTAATTCCTGGATCTTGGCGTTGGTTGGGGACCAGGACGCTTAATTTCCTGTCAGATTCAGATCTGTATGACCGCCTGCCCATGGCGACTGAATATCTTGTAACTATTCCTGCTGGTGTAGAATCTGCAGTTGGCAAAACTCTTCAAGATACTGTACAGTTCCGGTTTTCCACTCCGCCGCCTGTAATGGAAGATTATTATCCTTCCTATGGGCCGCAGGTTCTGGAACCTTTGTTTTTCGTATCTTTCGATCAGCGCATTGACCAATCTGCAACGATTGATCATATCCAGGTTACTGCTGGAAACGTTCCGGTCCAGATCAAACTGGCTACAGAAGAGGAAATCCAGGCAGATGAGAATGTCAGCAGCAAGGTCGGGTATGCTGAAGATGGTCGTTGGCTGGCTTTTCGGGCGTTAGAACCACTGCCCGCAGATACTGCAATAACGGTAGTTATTAATGCAGGCACTCCTTCCGCAGAAGGACCCTTGGTGACAGAATATGACCAGAATTATTCCTTTTCAACTTACGCACCTTTAAGGGTGGAGGAACACGGTTGTTCCTGGGGTGATGAGCCCTGCCGACCGCTTACTCCACTTTATATACGATTTAATAACCCGATCGATCTAGATTCTTACGATGGCAGTATGGTGACAATTGAACCTGAACTGCCCAACGCATCGGTAAATATCTACGGAAATTCGATTAATATCCAAGGAAATACCCAGGGACGAACAACCTACTGGGTGACTGTGGATAGTTCGATCAAAGACCAGTTTGGACAGACCCTTGGAACTGATGAAACACTGAAATTCAGGATCGGGTCAGCAGATCCAGTATTATTCGGTCCGGATGAGATCTTTGTCACCATGGATCCCGCCGATAAGAACCCAGCCCTGTCTCTCTATTCCATTAACTACAACAAACTGAATGTTGAGATCTATCAGGTAGAGCCTTCGGATTGGCCGGAGTTTCTGCAGTATCTAAGGGATTATCAAAGTACGGATCTCTTCCTATCACCTCCTGGTAAGAAGGTGTTTGATGATACTGTACCGGTTGAATCTCCCGCTGACAAACTGACCGAGATTTATATCCCATTGGCAGAGCACATGGATGGGGAAAGCGGACAGTTTATTGTGATTGCTAAACCACCTAAAGGTTTATTCCAGGAGGACCGTTACTGGGAACATGTACAGGTTTGGGTTCAGATAACAAATATAGGCCTGGATGCTTTTGTGGACCACACCGAAATGGTGGTCTGGGCAACTGATCTTCTGACTGGAGCGCCTCTAGCAAACGTGACAATCAAACCCGGGACCGATACCATGATCGATAAGACGGATCAAACCGGAGTGGCGAAATTCGATCTTCCTTATGAAGGCATACCTTTCCTGGTTGCCGAAAAAGGAGATGACCTGGCTTTTATGCCGCCTTCGTCATATTACTGGAGTGATAGCGGTTGGACCCGCCGCAGCCTGGTTGATGAACTTCGCTGGTACGTCTGGGATGACCGTCAAATGTATAAACCTGGAGAAGAAGTCTATCTGAAAGGCTGGATGCGCAGAATCGGAACTGATGAGTCCGGTGACGTGAAACTGGTTGGCAATCAGGTTAGCCAGGTTTCCTACCAGGTAATTGGCCCCCAGGGTAATGAGTATGCAACTGGCCAGGCGGATGTGAATT
>CAZOUN010000110.1:0-7381 GCA_964582965.1 uncultured Anaerolineales bacterium
CGAACCTTTCAGGTTAGTACGCACATTATAAAGAACAAGTTTTTAAAATGCAATATGGTATTCCTTACAATTATGCAAACACGTCCTGGCCCTCTGTGGCAAGGGGAATCGTGAAGCCAATCCGGGTGCCTTGACCTATCGCGGTATCAATATTGAATTCTCCATTCAGGATGTCTACGCGCTCTTTAATTACTTTGATTCCCATGCTGTTTTCTAAAGCCTGTTCTTCATTGAATCCCTGGCCATCATCTTCCACATCTACAACGACACGCTCTTCGTTGGTATCTATGTGAGTTCTGATCGAACTGGACTGGCTGTGCTTGGCAGAATTACTTACTAATTCCTGAACGGCCCGGAAGATCATGATTTCCAAGTAGCTTTCGAGCCGCCTTTCCGTGCCAGACGCAGTAAAATGAACTTCAATTTCATTCTGCTCTTTGAAGGCATCAAAATAGTGTCTTAATGTAGGAATTAAGCCCAAGTCATCTAACATCATTGGACGTAACTCAAAAATAAAATCTCTGACTTTTGTAAACGTTGTACTTGCGGTAGCTTTCAGGGCATCAAGCTCGTCTCTGGCCTGATCCAAATCTATATCAAATAGCCTTTGAGCGATTTCTACTTGCAGGATGAAATTCGAAAGAGCCTGGGCGGGGCCATCGTGCATTTTATTAGATAAACGTTTTCTCTCTAACTCCTGAGCCTTGATCACAGATTCTACAAACTCCGCAGCATCCAGTTCCGTTTCGCCACCTTCAAGAATTGGTGTTTTTGTTAAATATCCATTCATATCTTGAAGCTGCATGATCAGTTCCTGGAGGTGGACCTGTTCGCCTCTCAATTTGTCCATCTGTCCCCGCATGACAAATAGCCGCTGTTGGGCTTCGAGGGCTTCATCGTAAGCATCTCGAACATCCACAGCAGTAAAATCAGAGGTATTTTCCTTAATATTCCTGATCTTTGCTGAGTATGAGATCTGCCTTTGGCCTAATTTATCCACTTCCGCCTGGCTCTGATGGATCTTTGTCGTGACCCCCTCTAACTTTTTTTCAGCTTGAGTTATTTTTTCAGAAATCGACTCGCGCAGCTGCTCTGTGGTCCTCTCTATTTCGCCTGTTTTAAACGCCATTGGATTTCTCCTGCCTTTTCACGCTAATCTACATTGAGAGTATAGCATAGGTATTTCTACGAAACAATTTATGTCTTTGTTAGGTCTGGTAAGATTTCCCCCTTACTATTGGCTATCTTTCCAATAGTAAACAGCTGTTTTTTCAAATCCAAATCTTTCCGCGTAATCTCCATCAGTTTGATATGCAATTTCCAGACCAGGAGTCAATCCCGGGTACCAATCCGTGAAAGTATATAAGTAGTCTACCCCTTGCTCATCTAGATATTTCGCCAATTGCTTGTCATCCCACAAAAATGTAATCACTTCAGGAGAAATCAATCCAGCCAGGTCGCGGATCTGGCGATCTCCAAAATAACCTAGCGCTCCAATATCATGTGCTGCAATAATTGCGTCATCAGGTGTATTCTTATTGACCCACTCAGCGACTTCAACCATCTCTGAATTTATTACACCAACATCCAGTGCAAATGATCTCGCTCCCAGGCCTAAAAACATCAACAGAGTTATTCCGGCGATCGCTAACCAGGATCGCCCCAGAATCCTTTTCCAGCGCTCATCTGCCTCTATATTAACCAACTTTAACATACCTGCCAGGCCCATCAGGAAGATCACCGGCATAACAGGCATGATGTACCTTCCATGCTGGTACGCTACAGGCAGGCGCCAGGCGTAAATCACTATATATCCAAAAGCCCAAAGAACTGCCCCCATTCTCTCCCAGTCTATCTTTTTCAACAGATCTATAATCTCAAACATCAATCCCGGGAGAATAACAATTCCAATACCAACAATAACTTGATAGCTAACGGTTCCTAATCTGGATAGCAATGGGAGATCTCTAAGGAATGCATATTCAGCTTGTTTTGCATAAAAAGTATTCGGCCAAACATCTCCAGCAACAACATAATTAAAAAGAAAGTAAGGTAAAACGACTACCAACAATCCGAAAATAAAACTTATCGATTGCCATATCATTTTTTTTGGCTTGTATCCCCGCAGCGCCATGCTCAAAAGTGCTGGTCCTACAAGAGTAAGGCCATCTGGCCTGATCCAAACTGACAAACCGATCAACAACCCGGCATTAAACCAGGTGTCTTTTTTATCTAATAGCCAGCAAAAGACCCACAGAGAAAGTAAGCTCAATACCATTGTTTCCATTCCTGAAAGAGCTCCCCAGACCAGATGCCATTCCAGCGTGCACATCAATCCCATAACCAATTGTCGTGGTTTAGATTTTGGGAAAAGGCGAATCCCTAAATTCAGCCCTCCTATACCGAGCGCCCAAACGATGAGAAACCCAATAAAATAGGTCCCCCAAACCGCTGGTATCCTTAACAAATACAACAAAGCTAACATCATTCCCCATAGAGGTCCGGTAGAAGCGCCGGATGTCTCACCAGCAATAAAACTCCATTCCCCATAATAAGCCAGATTTCTGGCAAACGTATGATGGATCCAGGCGTCATCAAGCGGAAATCCCAGACCGCTTTCAAATGCGTTATACGTTATATACAAAACACAAGAAATCAGTGAACCGATCCCAATTATCAAAAATTCTCTTTTCGTACCCCGAATAAATTTCATTTTGGTTCCAGGCCAATGCTAAAATAATGGATTCCCGCCTCAGTGAATTGATACTCAAGAGCTCCCTGCGAGATAGGATTTTGATATAGTCCAGATAGCCCATCAGGGTGATGAGCCTCAAGCACCATGTATTTCACGTTAAATTCATTCACAGCGTCTAAAACAGATTCCATACCACCGTTTGGCATAACAATTGATTGCATACCAGTTGCCGCATAAAAGCCAGGAGGATTATTTATCATTACAATATCTTCTTGGTCAGCTCCGATACTTCCCAATGCCCTTCCCACACCGGTAGCGACCTGAAAGCTCCTGTTCCATCGTGGATCTTGAAGGTTATCTTCAATAACACGCGCGTTGTATATAAATCCAGTCGAGCAGGCCAGGATAATAAATAGTGTGGCACCAAAAAGTGTAGTGGATTTTTTAATTTCCCAGTTCCGTTTCTTTACACCGAGATTTATCAGTGAATCAAAACCGCAACCTGCAAGCGCCCATAATAGTGGTTGAAGTGCTGCTCCAGAATGCAAAAATCCGCCTCGCTGCCCTGCAAATGGGAAAACAACTGTCATAACTATCAATATAAGACCCAGACCAGAAACCGCTCCCCAGATAGCTACTTTTTTTTTATGTAACCAGAATCCAATCCCTATCAATGGAGCGAGAAGAATTTGCCCCTGCACAAAGAATAATGTTTTTAGATTAGCAAATAACGCTTTGCCTATATTTGTTACGATCGCCATCGCCCCTTGTTGAATCCAGTTTTCAAAGTTTATTTGGGAAGGGAGATAGGCAAACAAATCGTTATACTCAGTCATCCAGAATACATTAGATGTCCCAGATGGAAGTATTTCTCCCATAGATATCCAATTTCTAATCATCCACGGCCCCATCATCAATAAGTATCCACCCAGTACCAATATTATTCTTTTTGTCTTGTTTTCAGGATTTGTTAACCCAACTAAACCAGCGATCACCAACCAAATCAGGCCATCTGCCCTGGTAAGATGGATCAATCCAGCAAGTATACCCAGCAATAACATATATTCATTTCGTTCATGATCTTGAAGTGCCAGAACAAATAATCCGCCCAACACCATCATTAGCCCAAATGAATCCGTCGTCCCCATGAACGGACTATAAAATACAGGAACCAAGGAGATCGACCCAGCCAGAATTGATGTGGATCGTTTACCAGAAATGTCATAAGCCAATTTCATGGTTATTACCGGGATGAATCCCGCTATGAGAATGGATCCAATTTTTGCCCCGGCGAAATTAAACAAACCGGTAAGCCACATACCTGCTGCTGCAATCAACGCGGGGAATGGCATCCAATAAGTAAATCCCGGATGCGGCACCTCTCTTATTTGATGCAGAAAATTCCATAAGAAAGGTTCAGACAAAGTCCGATACTTGGCTATGCGCAATCCCATACTGTAATAATATTCGGCGTCCATGTAACCTGGTGCAGATTGAAAATATGCGTACATTGAAAATACCAGGAATCCCAGAAGGAATGCGAACAGATAGTCTTTCCGATTCATTAGAAATCATTCCATATCAGTGGTTTTGACCCAACAAACCACCATTTTATCCAATACAGCCCGATCAGGCAAAAAGCAGGAAACGGAATGAACATCACAGAACCCTGAACGGGTTGATAGGTTCTTTGAATGGTAGCAATGAACAATACCCACAAACCGACCAATAACACAGAGAGTATTATTCCTGTTGCCAAACCACCCTTCTCTTTCCATTTTTGATTTATTACTGACAAAATCAGGATCACCACGGGAAATAGAAGAATGAAGTTTCCCGGATCAGATTGAATCCCGATCCATTGATTGATGGTCAATGACAACATCACTACCCAAAATAGATATTGGAAATTTCCCTTCCTCGCTAACCAGACTTCATATAAAAGCACCAATCCTAAAATAATTCCGATGCCCCATTTCAATTGAATACTTATCCCTGGCATCCATTCTCCAAGAACTTCAGCTAAAGTACCTGCAGGATTATAAGCCGGATACTTCAAGATCTCCCACAAATTTTGAGTAATCCAGTCCGGTATCATAATCAGACCACTGACGACCAACCCGATCAATGTTCCGCTGAACCACAAAATCAACTGCCAGCGTTTATGGTAAATGGCCCAGATAATTATCACGGGTATAGCAAGTACAACCAGGTGAGGTTTAATTGTTGTGGCAGCAAGCAAAACACCAGCAATTTTATCGCGGTCTTTTTTTATCAAGAGCAAAATGCTCGTCAAAGCGAAAGCCAATAAAATTACTGCGTTACCATTGATCACTCCCCGTACTGCGTGATACCAAATCACCGAAAACAATAACAAAATTCCCTGCATCCAAAGAGGAGGTTTCCACTCAATAACTTCAAAGCTTACGAATGTCATAGCTACTAAAGCCAGCTCCAAGACGGTCATCCAGACAGCCCGGGAAATTTGATAGTCCCCGATTAATGAAAATGGTGCAAACAGAAGAATTGAGTAAAGAGGATATGCGACCCTGAGTTCGTGTTCAATGCCCTGGGCTGGATGCCCGTACGCAGCCACCTGGATCCTGGTAGCAACTTCATCGCTGTATGGGCTTAGCCCTTCAAATAAAAATGACCGGGTTCCAACATAATGAACCAAGAAATCATTTCCCCCGGGATTGTTTTTTGCAAATTGGATATTCACCCAGCAAAGCCCACCAATTACCGCGATCAGCAGCACGCCAGCCAGGATCCATTGATATTGAACTCTTCTTTCCAATTTATATTCTCCCTATCATCAATCTATCTCTGCACCAATCAATCCCGGATCGAAGAAAGATTACTCAGGCATTTATCCAAATCAACGCCATCTTGAGGAACGTATGTTCTCAAATTACCTTGCTGCCAATTTATTCCATATTATTGAAACATCATTAGGGTAATCAGCGATATTGAGAAAACCAGAATACTTAAATATTTTTATATCAAGCTTCTTTATTTGAGATTATTATTTCATCATCATTATTATTTTGCGCCAAGGCAATCTGTGCAAATAACAAAGCTAGAAGAATAAATATCGCCGTTCTCAGCAAGATTATCTCTTCCAGAAACTGGAACCATCCTCTTGATAAGAGAATTGGCCATTCAAGCAGATTTACAAGAACCAGTACAATCGACAGCAAACGGCTTCGGTTATTCTCAAAACATAATATCACCAGTGGCAGTAAATATAATATCCATTGAGGACTGTATCCCGGTGACCAGAGGAAAAACATTACCATGGTAAATCCTCCGAACCCCAAAAACTTAAGCGCTGAATCTAAGGATGATTTCCAAAATACTAAAAAACCTATCCCACCTAACACCAGCAAGGATAGCCAGGGTGGTATCACCGACTGGTTTCCAGTGGATATAGAAGCCGATGAAGCTATCGTTCGGTTAATTTCAGAATTAAAGTTTCCGGTAGTTAGATTTCCATCAATTAAAGCCCAGACTGTTTCCCAGGACCCTTTATTCAATTGGGACATTATTGACGCCTTTGTATACTCAGCGTTCGCTGCAAACAAAGCAGACCAAGCGGCAGCGACAACAACAAGTGTGCCAATTGAAATACTTAATGCATTCTTGGGTTTACGGATCTTCCATATAGCGGGCAGAAACAAGACAGGAAACCATTTTGTTAATATTCCCATTGCGATTGCCAAAATAGCCCAATAATCTTTTTTCAGAAGGATCAAATATATGCCCAGTAACATTAAAAATACTGCCAGCGTATCAAAATATCCCCAGCTATAAAACAGTCCAGCGGTAAATAAAAAGTAAAGCCAGCCACGGTGCTCTGGATCTTCTCTAGGCCAGACAATTCGGATTATATTCAGCAGCAACCAGATACATCCCGCCTGGAGAAGGGTAAAGAAAATAGCCAGTAGGTACCCATAACTGTGTTCTCGCCCACCTACCAGGGAATAAAAAATCCGTGAAATAATTGGAAAAACAGGTGGAAATTCTGTCCAGTAGTTAAGGAATGGAAACCCCAGGCCAGCTTGTCTAAAAAAATTCCAGTAATCTCCGTACCCGGGAATAATCTCATAAGACAAAGATGCAAAAAAGATTAATCGGAAAATAAGAAAATAAGACGGCAGCAGATATAATTGCGCCGGAGTTTGAATCCGATTATCTTTGCGATTCACTAATTTATTCAATTCTGGTTTCCTGGATTTTTAAATACCTCTATCTCGCCAACCTCAAGCACAAGTGGCCACTTATTTACCTCGTCCACCATTCGCTGCACACCGTCCATATTCAACATCGCCCAGTTTCTCCAAATCGGATCGATCACTATATAAGCTGCTTCGCTGAAGTCTACTGCATAAGAGAACCGGTCCTGAGGGATATCCCCAGGAAAATGCATGGTTTCTTCTCCCATGTAAGCCAGGGTCATTTGAAAATCAGCAGCGTTTGCATCCATGGCCCAGGCCAACGCGGGAGACGCTATTACCAGATCATTTGTTGTGACACGCGTATTCACATAATTTACTGCCATTTCCGCAGTATCTGGATCAACCAGGACAGAATCTAAATCTGATTCTATTCCAGTAATGACTTGGTAAAAATCTAATAGCCCAGTTATAACAATTGGAGACAAGATAATTACAAATAATAATAAAC
>CAZOUN010000111.1:0-7375 GCA_964582965.1 uncultured Anaerolineales bacterium
CGCTCCAAAAAAGCCAGCATATATTTCCGGCTGCTGCCAAACATATCCCTGGTTTGGGCTACTGTGATCGGACCATCTTTAGTGATCTTCTTCTTCAGCTTCTCCACCATCGACTGATAAGCATCCGGGGTGAACACTACCTCTGCAGAAAGCTGTTTAAGTTCATTTAAGGCGATCAGAGCGTTATAAAGATCCTCGCCGATTGAATCCTTACATTCTGCCACAGATGGTGGCTGAGTAGGATTGGCGGTAAACTGATCTATCAGGCCTTTAGTTAACTTTTTATGCTCAGCTGAAAAACGTATTTCAAAATTAATCTTCTTGATATAGGGACCGGTCTGAAGAGAATTTTTAGCTGTTATTAATCCCTCAATTGCTTCTTTAAAGACATTATCCGGCAGTTTAGATTGGCTTTTGAGTTCTTCCAGGGCCATTCCAACTTTCATGGGATATTTCTGATGATAATCTTCGATCCGGAAATCCAAACCGGACAGGGTACTTTCCCAGGTAGTTTTGAGGGTGAGGAATTTTTTTCTTTTCTTTCCGAGTTCCAGGGCTATGCCTTCCTCGATCAGCTGATCCAGAATCTCTCTGGCCGCAGCCTCTTCCAATCCGGATATATCCAAGATTTCCTTCCAGGAAGCGAATCTATCTCTCGCCAGAGCCTGAACCAGCACATCGACCGGATCACCTTCTGAGATGGATTCCAGTCTGGTGAGTGTTTCCTTATCAAAGCGTTTATGTCGGTAAGGAGGATGAGGATCAATCACAACTCCCCCTCCCAGGGTTTCTGATGGTGAAGGTCTTCTCAGAATATATCTATCGCCCCTGACAGCTACTACCGGGTCATCCACTTCAAGCTGCAGGAGAGCCGTCTCACCAGGTTTTAGATGTTCAACACCTAGTAATCTCACTCTTGCCCGAGTTTCATCTGCCCCTAAAAAGAGTTTTGTTTCCAGATCATGCTTGAGAGGTTTATCGATGCCCGGCAGGAATTTAAAACTAACATCAAGCCGGCGAGTTGGTTGATAATCACCCGGATGCGTGAGGGTATCCCCTCTTTTGATCTCTCGATTTTCAATACCAGAGATATTCACCGCTACCCGGTTTCCGGGGCCAATCATCTTTACTTCATGGCTGTGATTTTGCAGTCCCCGGATGCGCCCTGTTTTATCCCCTGGCAGCAATTCTACTTCTTCTCCAACCTGCAATGATCCGTCCAGCAGGGTTCCGGTTACAACCGATCCAAAGCCCGCCATTAAAAAGACACGGTCGACAGATAAACGGGGCCGGCTAAGGTCTGGTCGTTCAGGCTGATCTTCCAGGACGGTACTAAGGGTGTTTAACAGATCATCAATACCGAACTTGGTTTTGGCTGAAACTCGAACAATTGGTACATCCTTCAGCACGGTGGATGATATCAAATCCCTGATCTCCGCTTCCACGAGGTTCAACCACTCAGGATCATCAACCAGATCGGTCTTTGTCAGAGCAACTAACCCCTTTTCAACTTCCAGGAGATCCAGGATATCCAGGTGTTCCCTGGTCTGGGGCATCACACCTTCATCAGCTGCGATAACCAGCAAACAGGCATCAATGCTGCCAATTCCGGATAGCATATTTTCGATGAAATCCCGGTGGCCAGGAACATCCACAACACTGATGCCCTTGCCGTCTGGCAGTTGGAAACTGTCGAAACCAAGAACGATGCTCATCTCCCGCTCGCGCTCTTCTTTGAGTCGGTCAGGGTGGGTCCCGGTGATGGCTTCTATCAGGGTAGATTTTCCGTGGTCTACATGACCTGCTGTGCCAATAATGTACATAATTTTAGAGGGATTGAGTCCGTTGAAAAAACATAATCTCTAATAAAAAATACTTAACGAAAACCATCCATAATTTGCTCAAAATCGCCTGCCCATTCCCTCATTAAGCCCAACAAGCCCTGTAGTTGAGTTTCGGTATATTTACTGACCTGGACCATTTGATCTTCAATATCCTGCAAGCCATCTTCCAAAACCGAAATACGGTCTTCTCCTTCTTTATAATGTCGTTCAAGAAGTTTGGTTTGTTCTTTTTGAGAGAGGGTGTAATTTGTCCAGCGTTTCTGGTCATCAGCCGTGAAAGTGGTCCATTCCGCCCGGAATTTTTCATTCGCCAGGCGCTGCATTTCCGTAATTTCATTCACTCTTCGATCCAGCAGGGAAGATAGATCTTTCAATTCATCTTGCATGCGTTTAATTCCACGATGAGTAGTATCCAGTTTTGTCATCTGCTCATCCAGGTCCTGGGCTTGTATTTCTATACCCTCGAATCTGGTCATCCAATTCTTCCAGGTCGTTTCCCTTTCGATCAGCTTCAAGTTTGCACTTTCGAGGAATTTTTCTTGTTCTTTCTTAAGTTCCCGGCGGGTCGATTCTAGCTCCTGGATTCTGCTCTTGACCTTCTGATAGTCACTGTTTACCAGGTCCATTAAACCCCGAACTTCATCAACGCGCTTACGCAAAGCTGACTGTTCTGCCCGGATATCAGCGACACGTTTAATTTCCTTTTGGCGATCCTGCTTGAACGTTTTGGAATCAAGCTGATAATCCTTATAATCCTTCTGGATATCAGTAAAAGAATTTTCTATTTCACGCAATGAGGCATTAAAACGGATCTCTTCCTCTTCCCGTGTTTTCATATCTTTTTCAAGGACTTTGATCCTCTTAATCTCTTCCAGCAGCTTTTTTTGCTGTGTTTCAAGCCCCCGCAATTGAGCTCTGAGATCTTTCTTAGCGTCAGCAATCCAGAACTTTGCTAATTTTTCCTGATCTTTAATTTCTTTTTTTCTGTCTACTCTTAAAACACCTAGATCAGCCTCGAAGTCATCTACTCTAGAAACGGAAGTTCTCAATCTGGTTATATCGCTGTCATATTCTCGCGTTCTAATATCAACGGCGTCCAGTTTTTCATTAAGTTTCACCAGCCGGTTTTCAAGTTCAGAGATGATATTCTTGTCTTTTCTTCTTTCATCATCCAGCCACTTGATTCGTTTTTCCAACTGTTCATTATCCATGAATAATTCTCCTAAAGACAGAAAATAAAAGGCATTGAGATTATAGCATGCAAGAGCTTTGTATTTTTTAGGGGAAATTCTGATGTTAAGCGTTTTTCCTTCAGGATCCCAGCATTAAACCAGAGATCGTCCGCGTTAATCTAAATATCCATTGTGGGAGTATTCCAATCAATACCAAGAGGATATTCAAGCCCAGAATCAAGTAGCGGTAAAAGGGTTCACCCAGTATCAAGATCGATTCCTCGCCAATTTTTTTAGTTAACACCCCCAATAAACGAAGCCCACCGAAAACCAATCCTAGCGTGCTAAGAACAAAAACACTATTGATCCAGAGAGGATAGAAACTGAGGCCTGATCCTAAAGTCCAATAAATTGGAAAACCCCCCAATAAGGGTAAACCTGCCAGCGCAAAATACCCCAGCAGCAAGCCCGATGTTGTTACTGGCCATAACCTGGCTGCTCCGGTGGCTGACAGATAATCAAGTCCATTAATTCCTTGCTGTAATTGTGTCAAAGAAAGTGACCACACTCCCAAAGAAACACTTTGAAGGATCACCATCCCAAAATAGATCGGAATGCCAGCCTGGAAGAGACTGATCGCCAGCAGGGACCTACCAATTTCAGCAATGATGACCGCTCCCAATAATCTACCCAGATGATTAGAAGAGATGGCCATAAATCCACCAAATCCCAGCATGATCACGCCTGCAATCTGGAGAGGCTCCTGGATATTTACTCCCTGTCCGATCCAACCACCCTCCAGGATAAACCGCGTGCCAAATAGAAATACACCCAGAAAGTAAGTATTAAAAACAAATCCTGACAGAAAAGGATGGTTCCTCTCTCCTACCATCGAGATCCAGCTGATGAAAGGGAAAATTGACAGTATAAAGGAAAAACCCAGAGCCAGGATCAACAGCGAACGGGCTAACATCACTTGATTCCCACTATTAAGGTCTATCCAGCTGGCGAGCCAGGCCGCGAAAAGAATGAATAACATTCCCAGAATCTGGAAAATTAAAAATCGCAGGACGCCAGGCGTGGGTTCTTTCCCTGGTGGTGAGAGTAAAACCACATAAATCAAAGCCAGGAAAGCAAAGAACAGGGCGCCATAGAAGATTGGCTCAACCGAGTAAGCGGTGAGAATTAAACATATCCCGGACAGGCTGAGAGGAATGAATTGCGGCGGAACCAGCTTGGGATCCATGATGACCAGCCAGAATAACCACAAAGAAAATAAAAGTATGACTACAGGCTGATCTGCACCCGAGAGGATGAACCTCCTGCCGAATATTAATAGTTGATCCGATAATTCCACTTCCCAGAACAGAAATTTAAAGGTTTCGTTAATAGGTAGGACCAGCGCTGAGGTTACCAGGACCAGGCCAAAACCCAATCCGTTCCACCTCAGGAGATTCCGATACTGCAAGAAAAATAGCGATACTCCTGCTGCCATAAAAGGCACAAGGATCCATAAGATCGGCGTACTCACGGGCTTTCCTCCAAATTTGACGCGATCAGTAAATAGGACCCCAAGAACGCGAAACCGATATTTAAAATAGCCAGCAGCCCGGTCATTAATACTGATGCTTCAAGAGTAGCATACAGGATCTCAAACCCTGAGATCACAGTCAAAAGGCCAATGATGATCCTAAGGCTGTCCCGAGTTAATAACAGCTGAAGCAGTCCTAATCCAAGAAGCCATAATCCTCCCAATACCTGCTGCTGAGTTGCACCCAGGAACCAGCGCAGCGCAGTTGGAACCAGCGAATAAACTGAGAGGCCGAGCAATAACGCCGTAAACCCTTTGAAATATGTCCCCGGCAAAAGGGTATCCATCCGGCCCTCAATATTTACGCCTGGTAAATTCTGGTAAGTCAGAAAGAGCACGGCAGAAGCCATCCACCCGGCAACCAGCTTCACTACAGCGATTTCCAACGGCCAACTCACACTGACAAGCAGGAAGACCCCGATATACTGCAATGCCAGCAAACCTGTCATCAAGCGTCTGCTGGGCACGATCAGGATCCCAGACCCGCAAACGAACAGGAACACAACCAGGAAAGATTGAAATAAATCAGGCATCTACTCTATCCACCTCTCAAACTGATTAGGGTTATGATTAGGAAACCTAAAAGCAGGGTCCAGATTAATCCGCCGTCACCTTCAAATAAACGAGTGAATAAGTAAACTGCTCCATCGGCCAAACGCGGTAATAAACTAACTACAGAAGTAAAAAAGGTCTTGATCTTGTGCTTGTACCGATCTAATCGGGAGAGGGTAAACTCAGGGATCCTGTCCCAGAATAGGACTGCAACACCAAATATTAAAGCGGAGATCCAGGCTGAAAGAGGAA
Organism: uncultured Anaerolineales bacterium; assembly: GCA_964582965.1. GTDB lineage: Bacteria > Chloroflexota > Anaerolineae > Anaerolineales > UBA11858 > B10-G9. Next base: position 5,412 of record CAZOUN010000111.1, read on the forward strand.
TAGAAGAAAAAGCCAGGCTTCTCTTTATTAAACCCGCCTGGATAGATATGGAAAACTGGGATATCAAGATTACTGCGTATCCAGCAATGGTGAGGGGAGAGATCTGTTCGGTTGGTATTTTATTCTCCCTCCAGTCTTGAATCTGGCGATTGAATATTCTCCCCAGAAATACGCCAGCCAGTACAGAGAAGAACATACCTGGTATCCCAAGTAAAGATACCAATCCCAGCCAGGCAGGAAAAAATGGGAGCGGCAATATCCCAATCCCCCCCCCGATCAAAGCCAGACTTGCAGATCTTTTGGATCCAAATTCTCTGAATAATACCAGGCCTGGAAGCAGAAAGATCATGGCCCATGCCAATACTGCTTCCGGCGCAGCCATGGCGTAACATGCGACGATCATGGCCAAGCTTCCAATCTTCCAGTTCTTCATGTGCGGATTTATAAACATACCTGCCAATAAAACTAGAAAGATCAAGATAGTCCCAATAAGAAATATTCTTTGCGAAACATCATCCTGGATGTATATCTGTGCGCCCCGCGTGATCAGAATTAAACCCAATATTGCAGGCGCCCAGGAAAAATATCTACCAGGTCGAATAGTGGAGCCTTCTTCTTCGAATATCTTAGGGGTAAGGAACCATCCGCCAAAACCGATCACTCCCGCAGCCATTAGATATGGTGCAGCAGATGATGGTAAATCCGTCAGGAATGGCGCTATCCCGCTTGTTGAATTGACCATCGAAATATAAATGACAAGTAAGGGTCCAGTCAGACGGATAAAGATACTGAAAATATAACGATGACTATCTGTCATTTCTCCTTGATTCTTGAGAAAAATATAGAGAGCCAAGGCTTCGATCACAGTCCAGACTAATGCCAGGGTGTAAGCTGAATCCACTAGCGTACCGATCACGCATATTCCCCCCAGGCTAGTGATCAACACACTTGTTCGGGGTGAATGCCCTTCAACCAAGATTCCAAAGAAGATCAGGGTAGTTACAACCAACAAATACGAACTGGAGACCCAATCCAGTGAGAAAGACAGACTTGGGAGTAATTTTTCACCAGCGTCCCATATCGGGTTCAGGTGATTGTCAGGAGTAAGGAAGAAAAAAGCCAGAGATGTCAACCAGGCCAAACCTGAAGTAAGCATGACCCAGAATTGCAATTTTTGCAAATTTTGATCAAACCTCTTGAATAACCAAAACAAGGCCGAATTTATTATCAAAAGAAAAGCGCTGAAAAACGGAAGGAGGCTCAAGAGGTTATTCCTGGTATAAATCTACGCCTGTTCGATCAACATTCATCAGCAGGTCAGAGATGGAAAAATCTGTTCCCGGGTAGGTCAGATCAGGATCGAGATCTGCAAGTGGGATCAGCACAAACGCCCGATCCTTTATGCGAGGGTGTGGGATAACAAGATCTTCTTCCAGAACAATCCGGTCTCCGTAAAAAAGGATATCAATATCCACGATCCGTGGGCCAAAACGAACGCTTGGTTTTCTGCCAATTTTCTCCTCAATTCCCTTGATATGCTCCAGCAACTGATGAGGAGAAAGCGTTGTTTCAACTGCAAGAACCTGGTTTAGGAAATCTGGCTGATCAAGATATCCCCAGGGTTCAGTCTGATAAACGGGAGAGCATTCCAGGATTTTTACTTCCGGGAGAAGGTCCTCTTTTGCCGTTTCCAGGTTCAATTCCCGATTTCCCAGATTTGTTCCTAACGATAAGTAAATCCGGTCTGGTAGATTATTTTCCATAACAAAATCCATCTAAATCTTGCCTCTGCTTAAGGATAACACACCTGATTCGTTCAATGGTTTCACAAAGATTTTTCTGATTAGCTCATCATACCCTGTTGCCAGTTAACTCTCGTTTTGGTATAATCGCACAGCATAATAAAAATTGGAGGGGTCGCATAGTCCGGCCTAGTGCGCGCGCTTGGAGAGCGCGTATTCCTC
>CAZOUN010000112.1:0-7327 GCA_964582965.1 uncultured Anaerolineales bacterium
TTCTCCTTAATGATTACTACTTATCCTGCTTATTTAATTCGTTTAGGATTCTCTCTGGTGTCATCGGGATCATACTCATTCGTACTCCGATTGCATCTGCCACTGCATTGGCGATCGCTGGCGCAACAGGAACAAGTGTCGGTTCTCCAATTCCAATAGCGCCTTTGGGAGCACTCGGCTGGGGAACCTCCACAATGATTGGTTGAATATCCGGCATATCTGTGGAAACCGGGGCTATATAGGTAGAGAGGGTATCATTCAATAAATACCCATCGCGCTGCTGAAGCTCTTCTGTCAACGCGTACCCGATTCCCTGGGCTATTCCTCCATCAATCTGCCCTTCTATTGCCTGCCTGTTAACTGCCCGACCAACATCATGAGCTGCCCAGATTTTTTCCACTTTGATCTTTCCAGTAGTAGTATCTACCAAAACCTGAGCAATATGTGTAGCGTAGGCAAAGATCGAATGGGCGTGAGAGAAATTAAGCTGGTGCTCAGGTTCCTCTGGATGCCACATCTCCACAAATCCTTCTTCCCTCAGTTTGATATTCGTCCACCAAGCCTGACCAGCCAATGCAGAGAGTTCCAGTTTATGATCTGGGTCATGCTTGGCCCAGACCTGGTTATCTTCAAAAACCAGTTCTTTGTCGCTGGCCTCGAGAAGTTTACCCGCAAGCTGAGCAATGTTCGCCTTGATCTTCGCTGAAGCCTGAAGAATTGCATTGCCCATCATATAGGTACTACGGGAAGCAGCGGTAGTTCCAGCCGCAGGTACAGCGCGGGTGTCGGACATGACCACTTCGATCCGGTCCAACGAAACACCTAATTCCTCAGCAACCATCATTTTTTGAGCAGTCATAGTGCCCTGCCCCATCTCAGAGGATCCAGTGAAAAGGATTACCGATCCATCAGGAGTCATTTCAATGATCACACCGCTGTGATCCGAGACACCTTTGCCCATCCCCATACCATGCCAGATAGTCGCAACGCCAATACCTCGAAAAAGACCAGGAGCAGGTTCTCGCTGCAGCCATTGATCCCTTTCATACCAATTTGCAGCGGCAGCTGCTTGGTTAATGGTTTCTTTTAAACCAATCTCATCATAAATAAATGCGCCTGACGGCATCAGCGTCCCCTTTTCCATGCCATTTTTGAGCCTGAAATCAACCGGATCAATATTTAGTTCACGGGCCAGGATATCCATATTCTGCTCGAAAGCCCAGGCGACCTCCGGGGTTCCAAATCCACGCATTCCGCCAGCAGCCAGGTTGTTGGTTGCCACAGCATAGGAATCGATCTGAGCATTGGGAACTTTATAAGGACCGCTGATCAGTTCTGCGGTTCCTCCGATCACTGCCGGGAATATATTGGCATAGGGACCAGAATCGCCTATCACTTTGGCTTTAATGGCGGTTATGGTGCCGTCCTTTTTAGCGCCTGTCTCAAGACGAACATGGATCGCACCCCGTTTTTGGTGTGTGAAGAGCGATTCCTGCCTGGTGCGGACAAATTTGACTGGGCGCTTGGCTTTTAGGGCCAGAACCGCTGTCTGGATCTGGATATGCATTTCTTCCTTGCCGCCAAATCCCCCCCCAACAAATGGATAGATCACCTGAACCTTGCTGATTGGCAGACCGAGGGCTTCTGCTACCTGGTTGCGATCACCATGAGGGTCCTGGCCGGAAACATACATGACCAGCGTATCCCCATCCCAATCTGCAACCACACTTTCCGTTTCCAGGAAAAGCTGTTCCATACACTGGGTCTGATAATTCCTTTTAATGATCAGATCAGCATCGTCAAATCCACTCACAACATCACCGTGAGTAACCGAAACATGATCAAGGATATTATTTTCTATATCACTGCGAGCGAGGATATCCGAAGATTTAAAAGCCTGGATGGGATCAAAAACACCCTGGACAACTTCATACTCGACTTCGATCAATTCAACGGCCTGTTCGGCAATTTCCAACGTCTCACCAGCAACCAACGCAATAATATCGCCTATATAAAAAACTTCATCCATGGCAAAGATCTGTTGATCCTTGACCAGAATGCCATAATGGGTTTTGTCGGGAAGATCATGATAAGTAACCACTGCCTCTACTCCTGGCAACGCCTCCGCTGCAGAGGTATCCAGTTTTTTAATCTTCGCGCGGGGATACTCAGGATAAAGGGCTTTTACAATCAACATGCCGGGAAGCTGAATATCGGAAGTGAACTCACAGCTTCCAGTAACTTTTAGCTCTGCACCTTCCGTAGGAACTACTTTCACAGAAATCTCCTCGTGCGTCATAATATTCCCGTCCGTTTCAGCAGGTCAGCTCTGGCTTTGCTGAAATCTTCCTTTAATAATTCTTCATCCAGGAAAAGGATTTTCCTATCCTTCATCAAAATCTTGCCATCTACAATGGATGTGACAACATCTTCTTTCCTGGCAAAGTTCACCAGCAATGAAGGCAGGTTCAAAGTGGGCATAGTCATCCTGGGATCGTCCAGATCGACTATGATCAAGTCCGCTTTTTTGCCAACCTCCAGGCTGCCAATCTGGTTGGGTTGGCCAAAGGCAGTAGCTCCATTCCTGGTGGCCATTTGGATTACCTGTTCTGGGGAAATGATATTGGCATCTCTGGAATTTAATTTATGAACATTGATAGTCCATTTCAGAGTATCCATCATCTCCTGACCGTTATTGCAGGCCTGCCCATCAGTACCCATTGCCACAGGAATACCCGCTTCTAACATCTGGGGAACCGGGGATACACCAGAACCACAAAACATATTGCAGACCGGATTATGGACAGGAACTGCCCCACTCTCAGCTATTTTTTCAATTTCAAGGTCATTCAGCCAAACCGCGTGAGCTAATTGAAAATGAGGCCCAAGCAAATCTCGATCGGCCAGCCACTCCACATGGCGCATACCCGTCTCTTTTACAAACATGTTGAGTTCTTCCTCGGATTCAGAGGTATGCAAATGGATCCCAATTCCCCACTCGAGCGCTTTTTCATGCACCCGCAGCATTGTCTCTTCAGTGACCAAATATAGAGTATGGGGATTAAAATCAAGCCGGAGCCGGCCATTTTCCTGACCATGCCAGGTTTCGAATAATCCGGTCATTTCCTCAATGATCTCATCAGCAGTTTCTATGAACTGGTCTGGCACACCCCGATTGTTAAAACCGCGGGCCAGTTTGTATCGGATACCTGATTCTTTTGCAGCCCTGAACGCGGCTTCGAAATTTCCAGCCCTCGACCGAACAGTTTGGTTGTCCGTTGTAGATGTCGCTCCGCTGCGGATGTTCTCAATCATTCCAATCATCGTGGCAAGATATACTTCTTCTCCATTCATTTCGCCATAGATCGGAAAAGCTACATTTTGAACCCAATCCCATACTTCCCTGTCGTCCGCCAGGCCGCGCACCAAGGATTGCTGGAGATGCACATGGCTGTTAATCAGTCCAGGCATCACTATTTGCCCCGAGGCGTCGATAATCTCGTCCACCTGCTCACGAATCAAATCCGGGGTATCGCCTCCAGCAACTGCAGTGATGTTGTGATCTTCAATAAGAATATATCCGGACGGATGGATATCGTTCTGGTTATTTATGGTGATAACAAACCCATTTTCAATCAGTAGACCAGGCATGAATGATACCTTTTCAAAAATATATTGATGAGTACTATTGAATACCTACTCGTTCCAATAATGCAGAGCGAGCACTGGCAAATTCCCTTTTTATTTCTTTTTCATCCAATAAAAGAATATTTCGATCTAGCATTAATATTTTTCCATCTACAATTGTTGTGACAACATCCTCTGATCTGGCAAAATTCACTAATAAGGATGACATGTTCATTGAGGGCAAAGTCAAACGCGATTCGCTTAAATCAACAATGATCAAGTCGCCTTTTTTACCTGGCTCCAGACTGCCGATCAAATCAGGCTGGCCAAAAGAATAAGCACTATTTTGACAGGCCATTCTAAGTACTTGCTTCGGAGGCAGTACTTCTGGGTTCAGAGTATGGGCTTTCTGCAAATTTGCTGCCCATTTCAACACATCCAGCATCTCCTGACCGTTGTTCACCGCCTGACCATCAGTACCCAGGGCTACCTTCACTCCTGCTTTATTTAATTTATCAACCGGGCAGATACCTGTCCCGATAAACATATTGCTGACTGGATTGTGAACGACAACAGCCCCACTGGCTGCAATCAATTCCATCTCATCTTCAGTGATCCATATCCCATGGGCCAGTTGAGTTTTTGGTCCCAGAGCACCCATCTTGTCCAGCCAGGGTATCTGGCGCATCCCATTCCTTTTCAAACAGAGCTCGTTTTCCTCTTCAGCTTCCGCAGTATGAATATGGATCCCCAGATCATGGTCTCTGGCAGCATGGACTATTTTTTCCAGGGTTTCTCCGGTTGTACTCCACACTACATTGGGACTGAAGTCAATCGAGAGCATTGGTTCATCTTTGCACCAGTCATCGTTTAATTCAAGTGTGCTGGCAATAATCTGCTCACCGGTTTCCATCAAGGCGTCAGGATACCCGGTATCGGAATAACCCCGGGCCATTTTATAGCGAATTCCGCTTTCTTTTGCTGCTCTAAAAACTGCCTCAAATCCCTCGCGGGGTTGCAGAACAGTGAAATCATCCGTTACAGCAGTTGAACCTCCCCGGATATTTTCAATAATTCCCATTTGAACTGCCAGAAAGATATCCTCTGGACTCATATTTTCATAGATCGGAAACGCGACCTGTTCCAGCCAGGGAATCAAAGCTCGATCATCAGAAAGTCCCCTAATTAAAGTCTGGAATAAATGCACATGGGCATTGACCAATCCAGGCATCACGATCTGGCCGGATGCATCTATGATCTCAGATGCTTGCCTTCGGATCATATCTGGTGTTTTCCCCCCAGAAACACAAGTGATGAGATCATCCTCGATAAGTATGTACCCCATCGGAATATCTGCATCACTTGCGTTTCCTGTAAGGAGATAGCCGTTCTCAACCAGTAAACCTGGCATAGATCAATCCTGATAATTTTAGTAACGGTAAGGAACGCCCCAACTCTTGAGTTCGGCTTTGACTTCTTCGAACTTCGCAAGCCATTCCTCTTTGACCTTCAGTGTCGGAATATCGTACAGATCCTGAAGCATTTTTCCTTTGGGCGGATTGCCAAGGGTTGGTTCGTATTTCTCCAGGCATTTTACAACTATTTCATTGGCCTGTTTTCGACTCATGCCGGTCACTGCCCGGCTGGTTTCACCCAGCATGCGCAGCTCGATCCCGGAAATCATATCCACATCGTCTCCGCCGGTTATACCACTTGGTCCAGGTCCAGTGTGCTGGCCGCTGCTGACTGCAACAGTCGCATTTGCGGCAGCTTCCCAGAGCACTTCATAAGTACCAGCTCTGGCATCGAGGAAGACATTCTGGCCAATCGGGAAGCGGCAGTTTCGTGAGAAAGCCTGGCCGATAATACTCTCGATCCACAATGTAGTCCTGTGAGTGGTTGCGCCATTCTTCAAACTCATGTGGACAGGGTGATTGACAACGATTGTGGAGCTGTGGGAGATAGCACCCAGGAAAGTCTCTGCCGCGCCGCAGATGGCCGCGCCTTCCGGTGATCCAGCCCAGCCGCCTACCATCGGGGCTAACAGGGTGGCCACATTCACACCATTTTCAACTGCAGCAACAGCCCGGATCAGGCGGTCATAATCTGATTTCAATTCGGTCAGCAAGGCGGCGTACATGAAGTCACCCTTCCTGAGTCCGCGCTCTTCGTTAATAATAGCCACTGCTGGTGGAGCAGATGCTGCGCAGCCAGGGGCAACAAACATAGGCATACCTGGTCGGCCTGCCCTGCGGATGGCCTCACGGATCCAACCAACTTCCTGGATAGCGCCGTGTACCTCATTGGGTGAAAAAGGTCTGATCTCACGACCTTCGATAAAAGCTGGATTGCCATTGGCAATCATATCGTTGGTAGGTTCAAGGGCGAAGTTCATCATATGTTTGGTATAGATCTCCCCTTCAGTCATGGAAGATCCAGCAGCGCCGCCGATCACCAAAGGGCGCACATCGCTCTCTGGTCTGCGGGGATACATCGTAACCTGATCTTTTCCATATCCAAAGGTTAGTGGGGTATGGAAGTTATCAAGGTAGCTCCAGATCTCTGCTTCCGTGAATTTGACAACTTTTTGAGTATCCAACACCCAGAGGCCTTTCTCCACCGCATATTCCATACCGGCCGCGAACAATCGGTCAGCCATGGCGTCATCATCCGGGACCGGATGAGCCGGATCGTATTTAATATCATATTTTTCAGCTAATTCTTTCATTCTTGGGAATATGGACTTATCGAATTCCGGCTCACGAACTCGCGGACCTTCATTAACCCTTTCCATCATTTCAAAATGTAGACCTGGCATCGTATCCTTCCTTTATTTCAAGAATTACAAATTCTTTTATTTGGCCAATAATTGATTGCACAGTTCAACAGCAGAATAAGCTGTATCGCCATATCCATCAGCCCCGATCTCATCGGCGTAGTCCTGGCTTGTAGGGCCACCACCAATAATTATCTTGTATTGATCTCTGACACCATCATCACCAAGCATCTCGATGATGTCGCGCATCATCGGCAAACTCGTGGTTAACAGGCCGGAAAGGCCAATGACTTCCACCCCTAGCTCAACTGCTTTATCGACAAAATCTGTGGAGGCAATATCTCGGCCGATATCAATTACATCAAATCCATTCACTTTCAGGAGGGCGATCACAATATTTTTTCCAATATCGTGAATATCACCCTGCACTGTGCCAATCAGTACTTTGCCTTTCTTTTCACCTTCATCCCCTTCAAAGAAAGGTTCGAGGACAGCCAGGGCAGCTTCCATAGCATCAGCGCTGGAAACCATTTCCGGTAGGAACATTTCACCACGGCCAAATCGTTCTCCCACTTCCTTAATGGCCGGAGACATCCCACCATCGATGGCTTTTAAGGGTGTGATATTTGCGTCCAGGGCCTGTTGGGCAGCTTCCGCCGCCTGCTCCATATATCCTCCCAGGACACTTTCATATAATTTTTCAAAAATCTCTTTTTCACTCATGCAGAACCTCCATTAGGATTTATAGTTTTATTCTGGTAGTATTTTAATTAAAAGGAAGGTTGGGGGATAAGGTCAGCTTCTGTTCACTTTCCACCAATATCTCTCCCTTGCGGATCACATAGTTCCTGGGTTGATACCGGCGCAGGGCATCCGCTGCAGAATTGGCCGGGAAGATGACCAGATTGGCTTCATCACCTACTT
>CAZOUN010000113.1:0-6988 GCA_964582965.1 uncultured Anaerolineales bacterium
TTTCAATGGGGATTTCTAATTGTCGTCATGTATATTTCTAATTGTCATTGACAGCTCGACCAATCCAAGCACAAGATCCTAATGATCAGGCATATTTTTGAGTAAGTTTGATATGGCAATCGTTGCGGTGTTTAATCTATTCAGAAAAACTTATATCTAACTATCATGGTCTCTATTGCAAATCAACTAGTTAATCAAAAAAACTCTCAAGTATATTAAGTAGCGCTTGATCGATCACTGATTTTTTCTTTTCTACTTGGTTCTCCTCCGCTGGATCTGCGGGCTTCTTCCTCGGAAAACCTCGATCTCTTCCTGGCGCATTCACAACTTTTGATATCTCGCCATAATCCAACCAGATCAAGTCATCTGTGTGACAGGTATCGATCACAATATTACCCGGACCCATATACTGGAATGTTTCCATCTCTTTTTCACAGACAGGACAAATGGTCCGTCTTTCCAGCTCAACTGGGTCGAAGGTATTATACGGTTCGGGAGGAGCCTTGGCTTTAGCCCGTCCAGAATCGATCGCATCCCGGAATGTGGTCCGGTTGAACATCAATCCATGGCATTTTGAACATTGATAGCCTTGATAAAAGTCATCATATGTCATCAAATTTAATACGATTTTGCAATGAGGGCATTTGATCCCTTCTGGATTTTCACCCAACACCCGCAAACCCTCTGTGCTCTGTTCAGGAAAATGGTAGCTTTTGCAGTATTCGCAAAAGTAATAGTCCCGTTCCCGGTACAAAATCATTGGCGCGCCGCAATGTGTACAGTTCATAAGATCTCCAGCCTATCTTCAGAAAGAACCGACCCAACTACCATTAGACCAATTATCAGTCCAGTGTTGGCTATTTTGTCATTGTAACAGGCTTTCCAGGATGATCTTCCCCAGCCAGAATCCCCAGGTCGGATAGCAAATTCCCAACAATAAAGATCCCCCGTAGAATAGTGGGTCCTGTTGGCCTCCCTTTATAAACCCGCCAACAATCAGCAAGTATCCAACACCGGCTGCGATACCGATCCCGATCAAGGCAGTTGGCAGCGTCCTGGCACCGATCAATGAAACATTGGACATGATCAACCAGAAGCCAATTGCACCCCCTGCCGGGAAGAATTTTTGAGATTCCTCAAAACTGATCCTATTCGCCAGCAGCCTGATTTGACCATAGGCAGATACCAGTATCCCCCCCAGACCAAAGACACTGCTGATAAACCTGGTTAAGAAGCTGGGAGGTGTGATCAATTGATTAAAGAATAAAACCAGAGGAATCATCAGCAGGACCTGAATGACGCTGAGGAGATCATTGATCTTTCCAAAATTCTTATCAATAATAAAAAACAGAAAGCCTGTAATAAAAGTCAAAATAGTGGCAGCCGCACTAAGGTGTGCGGCCCAGCCATAGATTAAGAAGTTAACAGCAGGGGTCATTTCGGGACTCCTTAGCAGATTATTAGTGTAAGTGATCCAACCTTGATTTATTCGCCCCAGTATTCTGGGCACAATTCACCTGGACCTGATAAGAACCCCAACCGGTTGGGGTTAAAACCTCAACCATCCAGGCGTCTGTAAATTCAGGGGGAATAAGATACGGCGGGTCAAACCCTGCCGGGACAGTTAATTTAAACCCATGAAGGGGATAATAAGATGTATGACCAAGAACAAATACCAGGTCGACCCATCTCTCTCTAGAATCGACAATCTAGGTTCCGCCGTGGGATCGTTCAGTAAATTCCGGACCAATTCGGCTTCTTCTTCAAACCCAAAGGCCTCCCGCTCCAATTCTATAATAACCCATCTTGATTTCCCCTAGATAGAGAGGACCCGGGATATTAGTTATTCTAAGGTCGGCGTGGTCTGCATATATTATGAGCAAAAACCGATTTACCGTTCGGAATGGATTAATTTATCCATTCAACCAATTGATAAATCGGCTTATGTCGATCTAGCTATGCTTTTATATTTATACCGGCGCCAGGGTGCCTGCAAAAATGATCCAAGCCAGGATCGATTTTGACACCAGGCTAAGAACGATATAAGTTCGCTCTCCAAACAGATAATCTTTCCAGGGTCCTACCTTTTTATACTGCAATACCATATTGATGGCAAAAATATTAAAGAATACAAATAGGGTGGGGTTGATGATATACACAAAGGTTGGTGGACCTTCTCCGCCGGAGTTGACCGAGCCGAAGAAATACAGGAAGATCACAATCCAGGGGAAGATCCCGGCGATGCTTCCGTAGATGAAAGATATCCAATTGGTTTTCTCAGTGTACTGGTTGTGATACTCCATCATGATTCCAAACAGGTTCATCATGGCATTGATACCAAAGATCAGGATAATTGCACCTAGATCCCACAATCCGGATAACATGCCAATCAAAACGATCATCAAGGACGAGCTCAAGGCATATTCGTAGAACCGGATAGGGTTCATGCCTTTCTTTAAATTTTCAGTATATTTCTTCTTGCCAATCGTTGCCAGATAAAAATGGGCTACGGCGGATATCAGCAGGAAGGCAGCCACAGCTGGCCCAAACCGCAGATTGTAAAGCAGCTTGGTTTGAGGACTCAGGGATAAGGTTTCCAGGTTAAATCCCAGGAAATTTGTGAAGATCGGATAGGTTTTATCGTTTGATAAAACGATCATCAGGATTCCCTGCACCAGATGCAGAAAACCCATAATGAGATTGAAACGGACTAATCGGGAAAGCTTTCCCTCAAGTTCATTTCCGGTGGACGTAGCTACTTTTGCCATTTTGTCTCCTCTAAAAATAAAAAATACGGTATTTATATCTATACTATATATACAATACCTTTGCAATACATAGACATAATAACCGGTGGCCGGGTTCGTGTCAAGGGTTTGGGTAATAATTCGGGCAAGGTTGTGTACGAGCGGTTAAAAAATGGAAACCAGGTCAGGATTCCAATTGTTTTGTGACGAACCGAAATTCGCATTCAATACGCTGTTTGCTTAGGCCCATCTTCTTTAGGGAATAGTTGTGTTTGCTTTTATAAGATTTGGCTTTCTCTGCTTCAGTTCGCAATACCTCGGCGAATTCCGGACTGATCTCGAAATTGAATCTTTGATAAATATCCCGGATCGTCCCTTCTGGATCTGCAACCAGGTCTTTATATAAGACCCTCACATACTGATTAGCAGGCAACGACTTTAAATATTGGTGCGGGTATAAATACCAGTGTTTGGAATGTTCAATGACTGATTCCTGAAGGTTGTACTCGTTTTCCGGATCGCCATAGGTATGGCAGTGTTTCGAGTAAAGGCTGATAGTGGAAGGGATAACCTGGAGCGGGTTGCGGACGATATTGATGAATTTTGCGTCTGGGAAGTATTGATGCAGGGTTTTAACCTTAGGTGAGTAGCTGGGGTTCTTGGAAATATACCGCTTGCCACCATGAGAGTATATATGTTTCCTGACAATTTCGGAATAATAATCCATGTCCCTTTTTTTAACATCTGCCGGGACCTGGTCGTCATAATAAATGTATTTTTTGATCAATTTAGGGAAAGGGAAGAAGGCCAATAGATCAAATGATGACCAGACGTGAAAAAGGACCTGTCCATCCTCCTCCGCTTCATCCAGGCCAATTTTATGCATATAGGTTTCTTTTTCCACGATGCGATTGAATAATCCGATCACCCATCTGGCAGGATTACCAACCGCATAATTTACCTTTAATAACCATCGGTAAAATTTCCTTCCCACTACAGAGGGTGCCATATATAGTTCAAAGCTTGTAAAACTGGTTGATTGATCATCTTTGGTTAATAAGCGGTGCAAGAAAGTAGTGCCTGATCTGAAATTTCCTACAATAAAAACCGGCTCACTGACATTTTGCTTCTGGTAATCAGGATAAAATAGGTTATCAAACAAATAAGCGATCCGCATGCTGAGCATCCAGACCGGCCAGAACAAGAAAATGAATAAATTGATAAATATTCTTTTGGGGGATAGTCTACCGGGTGTGCCCTCGGATTTGAAGAAGGCATACTGGATCGTTTTCAGATAGAGTTTAAAATTGAATCTCATTTTAGATTATTAAGAGCCTGTTTACCCTATTTAGTATAGCATAACCTCCTTTCCCCCTTTCTCTGAAAATTATCCGCCCTCGTTTCCTTGCCATTCTTTCACCTTCCTGTATAATGAGGTCAATCAATATCAATAAGAAGATGAAAGCGGAGACCAGTACCCGGTCCCCCCATTCAGAGAGTCCCCGCCGGGTGAAAGGGGATTGGATGGGACCTAGGAAATCCCCTTCGCATCCAAAGCCAACAGGTTGAGGACATCGCTCTCGTAGGGGCAACTTGCCGTAAGGGAGCCGGAGCAGCCGTTATCTCGCAGCCCAATGAGACCGCTTCGTGCGGTGAAAGCAGGTGGCACCACGACCACCCCTCGTCCTGCTGGCGAAGGGGTGTTTTAATTAAAGGAAGACAGGAGTAAAGTTATGTTAGATATTCAATTATTCCGAGAGAATCCCGATCTTGTGCGTGAGTCATTGACCAGACGTCATCAAGATACTTCAGCGGTTGATGAGGTAATTGCGCTGGATGAAAAAAGGCGCGCTGTAATCCAGCAGGTCGAAAATTTACGGGCCGAGAAAAACCAGGCATCCAAAGCCATTGGGAAAACCAAGGATCTGAATGAACGCCAAGAAAAGATCTCCGCAATGCAAGCCGTGGGCGAAAAACAGGACAACCTTGAAAACGAATTAAAAGAAATCGAACCAGCGCTCAAAGCCTTATTAGGAACATTTCCCAATCTGGTGGACGAGCGTGTGCCGGAAGGATTGGATGACAGCGATAATCTGGTCCTCAAAACCGTTGGAGAGAAACCCGACTTCAGTTTTGAACCAAAGGCCCATTGGGATCTTGGTCCCGAGCTCGGCATACTCGACTTCGAGAGAGGAACAAAGCTATCCGGTACCAGATTTTATATATTGAACGGCTTGGGCGCCAGGCTGCAGAGGGCCTTGATCAGTTTTATGCTTGACACCCATACAAAAAATGGTTATCAGGAGCGCTATACACCCTTTATGGTTAAAGGTGAAATTGTGTACGCCTCTGGTCAGCTGCCCAAATTCGAGGGGAATCTTTACCATGACCACGAGGAAGATTTCTGGTGGGTACCCACAGCCGAAGTTTCCTTAACTGGCCTACACAAAGATGAAATACTGAGTGAGTCTGAACTGCCTATCTCTTACACTGCTTACACTCCTTGCTTTCGGCGCGAAAAAGTGAGCGCGGGCAGGGATGTGCGTGGTATTAAACGCGGCCATCAATTTGATAAAGTAGAGATGTATATCTACTGCCACCCGGATGATTCTGAAGCCCAGTTTGAGCGCATGTTGGCGGACGCAGAAGGTATTTGTTCGAAACTTAATTTACCCTACCGCGTAAATAACCTCTGTACGGGAGATCTTGGATTTGCCGCCGCTTACACCGCTGACCTCGATGTCTGGGCTGCCGGCTGCGGAGAATGGCTGGAAGTTTCATCCATTTCCAATACTCGTGATTTCCAGGCCCGCCGGGCTGCCATCCGCTATCGACCCGAAGAGGGCAAAGGTACTCGCTTTGTTCACACATTAAATGGGTCAGGGTTGGCATTACCCCGGGTGATGATCGCCGTGTTGGAAAACAACCAGCAAAAAGACGGGTCCGTCGTCATCCCCGAAGTTCTTCATCCCTGGATGGGCGGAGTTGAAATTATTGAACCTTAGTGAAAAGGAGACCCCGGATGTCTTAAAACATCCGAGGTACAACAAATGCCAAACTGGTTGAACTTGTCTCTCAATATTTTTACTTACTTAATCATGGCGGTAGGTCTTTTTGGCATGGTCATCCCTATCTATCCCGGGGTAACCATCATTTGGGCCGCAGTGCTGATTCATGGCATAGCTACCGGTTTTGCAGTTCTTGAGATCTGGGTCCTGGTGATCATCACTCTATTGATGATCGGCGGCACCCTTGTGGACAACCTTCTGATGGGCGGCAAAGCACGCCAGGCTGGCGCCAGCTGGCTATCGATCGGTGGTGCTCTGTTAGGTGGTTTGATCGGAACTTTTGCTGTTCCTCCCCTTGGAGGCATCATCGCCGCGCCAACCTTGCTCTTCTTGCTGGAATACGCCCGCATCAGGGACAGCCAGGAAGCCTGGGATACAACCAGGGGCTTGTTAACAGGATGGGGGTTAGCTTTTGTAGCCCGCTTTTTGATCGGCCTAGTCATGATCATCGTCTGGATTATCTGGGGTGTGAGATAGTCAACCCTGGTATTTGACACGCTCTACGGGGGTGTATAATAAATGTTACGCTTGGAAAGGGGTCGCCCAGACCCTGCTCCAGTCTCAATAAAATACATCCACATTAGCACTGCTGGCTGTATCTTCTACATAGTTGTCCACCATCTATTCAATACCATTCAAACTCTAACTTCGCCGGAAGCGGATGTGTTAAAACATCCTTTGTTTCACATACCATCAGGGAGGAAATAATGAAATTTAAAACCTTAATGATCATCAAAGCTGTAGTCTGTCTTGGTTTTGGACCATTTCTACTTATTATTCCAGGCTTTGTTCTGTCACTTTTTGGCATGGATATTTGTGATGCTGCAAGTTTGACCGCGAGGGAATACGGCGCATCAATGGTCGGGGGTATGCTGTTGGCATTCCTCGCGCGTGATGCTGCTCCATCAAAGGTCCGGAAGGCCATTATCTGGGACTTTTTTATTTATGACTTGGCCGCACTTGTGGCCGTGACCATTCTCCAGCTGCAAGGTGCGATGAATTTCATGGGTTGGAGCATAGTCGTCATCTACTTATTCTTCTCCGTGGGGTTTGGGATATTCTTATTGCCCAAGCAATCCGCCTCGTAGAAAATTCCGCTTCCGGTTTGGTATACCTATGGGGCTGTCCCAAAAGTAATTGGCACAGCCCCTGATTATTTAATATAATGGGGGT
>CAZOUN010000114.1:0-6963 GCA_964582965.1 uncultured Anaerolineales bacterium
ATTACCCACGAGAGTGTCTTTATTTATCTGTCCACATTATGGGGTGCACTCCACATTTGCAGGGGCTTTTTGTTTCGATCTTGATTACTCATTAGATTTCTCTTGGGTTAATTTCAACAATGAGAAAACCCTGGGGCCCCCGAAAGAGATCCAGGATCCGATCAAGAAGTAACGGAAGAATCTAAGTGAGTAGGATAGGAAAGAGATATCATCAGGAAATATGGATCCCAAGCCCAGATAC
The DNA here is from genome assembly GCA_964582965.1 of uncultured Anaerolineales bacterium. Taxonomy (GTDB): domain Bacteria; phylum Chloroflexota; class Anaerolineae; order Anaerolineales; family UBA11858; genus B10-G9. Next base: position 242 of record CAZOUN010000114.1, read on the forward strand.
AAAATCAGGATACCGATAATCCCAACCGGGTAGCGCAGGATCCGCTTCCAGAGCTTGCCTTCGTGAGAGAACATTCCGGTCTGATTCAGCAGGATGAGACCTAACCCGAAACCAAGGAAGGATCCAGATGTTGTCAGAACGCCATCATAAATGTATGGATGGATGACCTCGCCGGCCCCTTCGATCCACTCGGGATTAATTGGAGGGGGATTGAAGGGAGGTACAAGCAGAACTACTGGCAGGATCAAGATAGCAGTGATGATTACAAGCGCCAATATCTGCATACTCATACTATTTCGTTTGAACCAATTCACGACAGGCTCTTCCAGTTTTAGGAACAGCCATAATAACAAACCTCCGACCAGCCATCCGACGAGGACGTCGTGAGTGAAGTGTACACCGAGAACGATCCTGGAAAAGCCGATCAACAGGATCGCAGCAATGGCACTCCAGTGGATCCAGTTTTTGCGGACAGATACCGCTGCCAATCCCCAGATGCCAGCAGCATTTTGTGCGTGACCGGAGGGGAATCCAAAACTGGCACCTTCAACCAAGTTTGTCACTTCTGGGGTTACCCAGAAAGGTCTCGGCCATTGGAAACTGAACTTCAGAATGCTGTTTATTCCACCACCGACTAAGAGCATGATCCCGATCCGGATACCAAGCGTGGTGTTGATGCACCAGAACAAGGCTGGCATAACTAAGATATAGAACTCCGTATTGCCCAGGAAAGTAATCCCCTGGAAGACCTTCACCAACAAGTCAGGTGTACCTTGAAACCAGATCGAGACCGGAAGAAAAAATTGGGTTAGGATTTCCATGATAACTTTCTCCATAGTAAGGTAATAATTATGGCTGGAATTATTAGTATTAGAGTAACGCCAAATACAGAATCGGGATTATTGGTGTAGATTGCTCCGGCGATAGGAGGAGCAGCGATCAAGGCTATTCCAGTTATAGTTTCTACAACACCATATGCCAGGCCAAGGTTCCCAGGCTGGACTAATTTCTCCACCTGTGCGATCAATAATGAGCGTGTCGCCCGGTATCCTCCCAAGAGGAAATAAGCCAGTACCAGGATCGGCATCTGGGTAAACTTCCAAATCAGGGCTGCAAATATCGCTACAAATAGCTGTCCAAGGATCAGGCCAATCTGGGGTGGAAGCAAACCAAACAACAAATTGATCAATACGTTACCAAGGTTTGTGATTGCCCCAAGTGTTCCAATTGTTTGCAGCGAAACCAATCGCTGGTTCTTCAGAAAATTGGGCGCCAGTGGTTGAGGGAAGAAAAGTGCAAAATAAACCATCAGAATTACCGGCAAGTAGTAGAGAAACCTTTTATTCTTGAGCAGATCCCCAGCGGGATTTTTAAGTTTTACTTCTGTTTGCTGCGGTTTGATGAAAAGAATGATGACAGAGGAGATCACAAAACAGCCAAATGCAAAAAAGTAGATAGACCTTATCCCCATACTTTGGGCGAGTGATCCCCCGATCAGTGGACCTGCTATTCCACCAAGATAAAATGCTGCATTGTTGGTAGTAAGTACCTGTTCAACACTCAACTTCCCTCGGGCAGAAGTGATATAGCTGTTCAACGGAGCGATCACAAATACTGTAACTGAGTATAGGATGATACCGATTGAGAATACGACCAGCGATCTGGCAGCCGCCATAATCCCGGTGGTGATCACACCCATAGCCCAAGCTGACCACATTAATTGTCTGGGGCCTATACGGTCTGATAGCAAACCGGCCGGGATGTGAAAAAGAGTCATCGCCAGTCCCACAGCACCCAAAATGCTTCCGATAACCAGCGGTGTTGCCCCCAGCTCTTCAAGATAAAGGGGTTGGAAATACATGAATGAACCTTCACCTACTCCCCAAAATATCAGACTGACCGTAACCAGGATAAAATCTTTTTTCATGATTTGGCGTCAAGTGTTTCAGCGATAAATGTCTGGACGCTTTGGAAGACAGTATCTTTCTCCTGATCCCTGGTAATAACATGACCGCTGTTTTCAAGCACGATCTTCTTCTTTATGTGTTCTGGAGTGCCCAGAGCATTATAGATCAAGTCCTGATTTTCTAAAGGTACACCGATATCCTTTTTTGAGTGGATCAATAGAGCCGGTGCGCTGACTTTGGGAAGAGCCGCGCGCAGTGCCTTAAGTAGGTCTGAGAGCTGGAAGATCGCTTTGGTAGGGTAAAGGTCATATGAAAAATGATCATCTATTGCGTGGGGGTCCTGCCAATCGGAATCCCCTTTCTGTACATAGGGAACCAACCATGAGATATAGGGCAGGAGTATCCTGCGAGGATCGGATCTGATCTCGAAAGGAGCAGACAGGCCAACAACGCCAGTGACGGGGAGGAAAGAAGAATGGTATAAGGCCAGGGCACCCCCCATTGATAATCCGATCAGGAAGATATTTTTGGTGGTTGACTGAAGCAAGTGCCAGCCATCCAGAACTGAAGCGGACCAATCCTGCCAGTGCATGCGGTTCATATCTTCGATCTTTGTTCCGTGGCCTGCCAGGCGAATGCCGAGAATGCTGTAACCAAAACCGGCCAGGTATTCACCCAGGGGGTGCATTTCAGTTGGCGCGCCAGTAAATCCATGTATCAACAAGCAACCAGTGTCATTGCCTGGATAGTAAAAAGGTTCGGTGTTCTTTACCAACATTTTTAGCTCCTGCCGTTTGTATCTGCAGTTGAAAAGATCACTCTTCTATTAGCAGTTGGGTTAACTCCCTCGGGCTTCGTGTCAAGGACAATCCGCCGTCTTCAGTGACCACAATATCGTCTTCTATCCGGACGCCACCTCGATTGGGGAGATAAATTCCCGGTTCGATGGTGAAAGTCATTCCGGGTTCAAGGATGGTTTGATCGTATTGGCTGATATTGGGTTCCTCATGCGCTTCCCTTCCCAATCCATGACCGGTGCGGTGGAAAAAGTACTCTCCGTATCCCGCGTCATCAATCACCTGCCGGGCAGCCTGGTCGACAACGCTGGCGGGGATCCCTGGTTTAACTGCCGCCCTGGCAGCTCCGTTGGCATCCCTGACGAATTTGGCGATCTGGTCAATCTCGGGATGGAGGTCTCCCATGGCAAAAACCCTGGTGATATCTGAAAAATAACCCTGGTGGCTTGCTCCCCAATCGATCAGGATTATGTCTCCAGGATTGAGTGTACGATCTGTAGGGGTTGCATGGGGATTGGCGGAGTTTTCTCCAAAGGATACGATTGGAAAGAATGGCAGCTCAGGATCAGAGCCTTCCTGCAGCAGACGCCCAACTAGCCGACCAGCGATCTGTTTTTCAGTAACACCGGGTTTGATGGCCATGATCGTGCTTGAAAGAGCGCACTCGGCGATCCTGACAGATTCACTCATGAATTTGATCTCATCATCAGTTTTGATCCTTCGCATACGGGTCAGAATCGGTTGGGCAGATTCCAACGTAATCTCGGGAGCGGCACCCAGGAGATAAGTTTGCTCTAGTAAACGGAGTCGGCGGGGGATAACACCTAATCTTCCTGTTAGCAGATCTGCTTCCTGGAGAGCTGTCTGGAACACGCCCGTCCAGGTTTCAGGGTTCTCGTCAAATAGGAACGGTCTGATAGGGTAGGGCAGTGAAGCGATTTTGGCTGCTTCCAATTCTGGCAGAATGAAAACCGGATCCCCAGAACTTGGAAAAATTCCAAATACCGGTCGTTCCATCAGATGAAAATCCAGACCGGTCAGGTAGGATAGATCTGGACCCGGATTCAATCCAATACCGCTCATGCCGTTTTTCTTGAGGAGATATCGCAATGTTTCTTGCCGTTGTAGATGATTATATGTGGACATCCTGACTCCATTCTGGATCGATAGTAGATAAGTAAATCCATTAAATAAAACATGAACTGTATTTGTTATGATAACTCAATTTAATATTGAAAACCCTAAAATTTGAAAGAATTTTGTGGGAAGAATTTCATGCAAATTATGAGAGATCAGGAAATGGCAAAAAACAGAGTAACCTGATCCTTCAGGCATTGGACTAGCTGGAAAGATATCTCGGTCACTCTGTTATGATCAAATTTATAAAAACGGTCAGGAATTTCACTCCCTGTTAGCAATTTGTTGAAAGATCATTACCTCACCAGAACCGGTTGTGATCTGTAAAATCTGTCCTTCGATGGAATAAGTCCCCGCCTGGGAAAACATGCGCATCACTTGCTGTTCCTGCTCCATAATACCCTCCGGGTCCATGCAGGCCATCTCCGTCCACCCCAGTCCTTCAATATGGATCTGATCCCCTTTGGCTGTGTAGCTTCCAAAATAATGATTACAGCTGGCGGATCCATTGATCTCTCCATCCCCAATGTATGCAGTCATTGCAGTTTCAGGGAGCAGATCTGTTCCGTTATAGCGAATTAAAGTCCAGGCGGTTCCATTCAGGTTGCCATTCTGATTGATTGGCAAGACCCCGCAGCTGCTAAGGAAGAGAGTCAATAAAATAATAATAAGTAGATTGTTCTTTTTCATATATGCCTCCAAATTTAATTACACCATAAAGACGTTCGGGGAGGAAGAAAAGTTCCCGGATATTTGATGTATGAAATATGATATTGGCAGATTTGAAAACTCGAAATTAGGTTCATCTAGTGATCCATATCAAAGCTATAATTAAATAATCTACCATTATTAATATGGAGAACAGATGAAGGGAAAAAGAGGATGCTTAAACTGGGGACTGGGAATTGTGATAGGTTTGATTCTACTCCTTGGTGCCTTATTCGTTTTTAAAGGCGTTGAAAACAGAGATCTTGATCAGCGTGCCATGAATGAGGCTGAAGGAAGATTCATTCAGTTGGACCAGGGTAGGGTTCATTATTTTCTTGAAGGCCCGGAAGGTGCTCCCTTGGTGGTATTGATCCATGGTTTTTCTGTACCTTCCTATGTCTGGGAACCAACAACAGCATTCTTGAATAAAAATGGGTATCGAACTCTCCGATTTGATCTTTACGGCCGGGGATATTCAGATCGTCCTGATCTAATCTTTGATATTTCATTATTTGAAAATCAAGTTGCTGGGTTAATAGAAGGCTTGGACTTGGATAAGCCATTCACTGTGGTGGGGCTTTCGATGGGTGGGCCTATTGCTGCCCGGTATACCTACCAACACCCGGATACGGTCAACAGCATGATCCTAATCTCACCGGAAGTTACTCAAATCTCCAATGGGGATATCTTTCCCCTGAATATCCCGCTAGTGGGGGAGTATTTAATGTCTGCTGTAATGGAACCTTTTATTCTTCCAAAACTGCAGGCAAATGATTTCATATATCCTGAAAATTTTCCTGAGTGGGAAGCAAAATACCGCGAACAACTGCAGTTCAAGGGAACCGGAAGGGCGTTATTATCAACGATCCGTGAGTTGGTGAAGCTGGATCCGGAGTTGGAATACCAGGAATTGCGGAAAACCAGTTTGCCGGTACTGTTGATATGGGGAACAGCTGATCAGACCATTGGCAGGGATCAAATCGATGTTCTGCAGCAGATACTTCCTGAAATGAATATCAGGATCGTAGAAGATGCCGGGCACCTGGTGCATTATGAATTTTCCGATGAAGTGAACTCGGAAATATTCGAATACCTTGATCAGATCGGAAGGTAATACCAGGTTGTTGAAATACATATTTCGAAGCAAATATGGGGCGTTCTGTCAAATCTCCCAGTTCTATCCATGCGGATTTTCCTAATGATTCCTTAATAATTCACAAATATGTCCTTAATTCCCTGGGGGTATCCTGTACTTATTAGTGGTTTAGACAAGGAGAATAAAATGAAAAACAGAATAATTATAATGGTTGGAGTAGTTTTGATCGCGACATCCTGCGCGGCCGCACCACTTCTTTCTACAAGCAGTGATCAAGTCCAGGAAGTAATTGATACAGGTAGCTCAGCAGTCTCTCAAGGACAGGGACCTGATGATGAAATCCATGAAGAAACCATGGCTGCTTTGTCTGACGGCGATTTGACAGACGCAGAGGTCCAGGGAATTTTTTTCATGAGAGAAGAGGAAAAACTAGCCCGGGATGTATACCTGGCAATGGCTGACAGTTGGGGAATGAATATTTTCAGTAATATTGCTGGAAGTGAAAACACCCATATGGATGCTGTATTGACCCTCATCGAACTATCCGATCTTGATGATCCTGTTGGAAATGCAGGACGGGGCACCTTTGAGAATCAGGAACTCCAAAATTTATATAATGACCTGGTGGAACGCGGAAATTTGAGTCTGGAAGAAGCTCTGCTGGTTGGTGGGGCCATTGAAGAAATTGATATCCTCGACTTACAGGACTACCTTGCGGGAACAGAGAACGGTGCGGTGATCGAGGTCTACCAAAATCTGCTAAAGGGATCTATCAACCATTTGCAGTCATACGTGAGAACTTATGAACGCCAGACTGGGGAAACATATCAACCCCAATTTATGAGCCAGGAAGCATATGATGAGCTGATGTCCAGCAGTGCTTCTGTTGGTAATGGTGGCGGTATGGGAATGAATGCGGCACCCCAGGGCAAGGGACAGGGGAGATCGAACTAGAACCCATAGTTAAAACTGTGGGTGTAAAATCCATTTTCATGATTAATGGTGATTCAAAAACAATACATCGAAGGGGCTGTCCCAAAAGTAATTGGCACAGCCCCTGATTATTTAATATAATGG
>CAZOUN010000115.1:0-6884 GCA_964582965.1 uncultured Anaerolineales bacterium
ACCGGTTTCTGCTTTGTCTAAAACGCTATGTAATCTACCCCGTGTTCTCATTTCCATACCACCTTATTTGTAAAATCAAATATAAGTACTTTATCAACATTTATTGCTGTATTATATTTCTTAATCATATGATTCTCAATTTTGTTATATCTATTCTCTTTGATATGGGACACCCAAACGTCGCGGAGCAACCGATCGAAGCCTGCCTCCCATCATAGCAATGATGGCAAATATATAAGGCAGAGCTAAAAGAATCTGGTAGGGTATCTGCACTCCAATTCCCTGCAATTGGAGTTGGAAAGCATCGAGCAATGCAAACAGCAGGGTGGCGACCATAATCCTACCTGGCTGCCAATTTCCTGCGATAACAATCACGATAGCAAGCCAGCCACGGCCAGCAGTAATCTCCGGGAAAAAACGAATAGTTGAACCCAAGGTCACAAATGTTCCGCCAAGTGCAGCCATCATTCCGCCAAAGATGGTTGCAAGATACTGCAAACGTGTAACATTAACACCCTTCATATCAATCGCACGTGGATTCTCTCCAAGACCACGGATCAATAAACCAAATTTAGTATGATAGAGAAAAAACCATACTACAGGAACTGCCAGGAACGCGATGTATGTCAACATCCTTTGAGAAAACAAAATCGGCCCTAGATAAGGAATATCCGACAGGAAAGGAATCTTAACCTTTTCCATAACAGTGATTGTTGGTAAAGCAGCGTCTGATAAAGAGAAATTCGGGTAAGCACTTCGATACCAGAAAAGCGAAACTCCGGAACCCAGAAGATTGATCCCCATCCCTGTCACAACTTGATCTACCTTCAACGTCGAGGACATAAATGCCATAAGCATACCAATAACTCCGCCGGCAAGAATTGCCGCCAGCAGCCCTATTCCTTGGGACCCAGTTTTGTTTGCCACTAAGAAACCGATAAACGCGCCCATTAGCATGGTGCCTTCAACGCCAAGATTCAGAATGCCTGCTTTTTCTGTAACCAGTTCACCTAATGCAGCCAACAATAGAGGCGTGGCTATCCTGATTGTTGCCGCCAGGATATTGATAATAATTGCTGCTTTAAAAAATTCATTCAACATCGCGTATTCTCCTAATCCGGTATCGCGTGATTGCTTGGGAGGCTAACAAGAACAACAAAATAATAGCCTGCACCGCGGATATCAAGGCTGTCGGCACCTTGGTAATGATCTGCATTCTAATCGAACCATTAATAAGGCCCCCAAAAAAAATACCGGCAGGTATGATCGCCAGGGGATTAAGGCCACCAAGCAAGGCAACGATAATGCCAGTAAAACCATATCCCGTTGACAGATCCATACGGATGCGATACTGAGATCCAAACAACTCGATGGCACCACTCAATCCTGCCACGGCCCCGCTGATAAGCAAAGTCATTATTACAGTCCTGGAAACGGAAATTCCTTTGAACTTTGAGGCAACAGGGTTTGAGCCCAGGGCTCGGATCTCAAAACCGAGCGGCGTCTTATTGATGATGTAATAAAACAGCAAGGCAGCCAACAAAGCCAGGAGAAAACCCAGATTAAGCCGTGAACCCGAAGCCAGGATAGGTAGTCGTATGTAATCTGGTACTTGAGGTGTATGGCGGTAAACAGAGCCGGGCTCCTTCCATGGTCCGCTCAGGATTAATGCCAACATGTAAGTGACAATATAATTTGTCATCACAGTAGTGATAATTTCATCTACATTAAAATATGCTTTAAGAACACCCGCTAATAACCCGAATAATCCGCCTGTAATACACCCAGCGACAAAGATCAACATCCACAAAAGGACGGTTGGCAAACCTTCAAATGTTAGATAAGCCCAATAAGATCCGATAGCGCCAGCAAAAAACTGTCCTTCAGCGCCGATGTTCCATATTTTCCCCCGAAATGCTATCGCAGCAGCAAGCCCGGTCAAGATCAGAGGGGTAGATCTGACCAGGGATTCAAGTATTGCTCCTTTATCACCGAAAGCACCTCCATAAAGGCTGACAAAAGCGTCTTTCCAGTCCCCGCCAGCAACAGTAACCAAGATTGCAGTTACCAATAGGGCTACTGCCAACGCCACTAGTGCAGAAAGAACTTGCGCTGGAACTCCAATGTCAGAACGCTTCTCTATTCGATAATTACGCAATAGATTCATATGATTTAATCCTTCACACCTGCCATAAGAAGTCCAATCTCATCCAAGCTGAATTTGTCCGAGGTGAATATTCCCATAATCTGACCCTTGAACAAAACAGCAATCCGATCAGATAGATTAATAATCTCGTCCAGGTCTTCAGAGAACAGAAGGATTGCTGAACCTTCTTTCCGTTTCTGAAGCAACTGACGATGAACATACTCCATCACACCAACATCCAGCCCACGAGTAGGTTGGTTTGTCAGGATTATCCTGGGCTGTTGTTTCAATTCTCGAGCCAGGATAACCTTTTGCTGATTACCACCAGATAAGTATTTTGTTTTTTGATTAACGGACGGGGTCATGATATCAAAACTTGAAACACACTCTTGAGCAAATTGCTGAATGTATCTGGCATCAATTGAAATACCTTTTTTTACCGGTGGGTTTCGATGGTGACCCAGGATTAGATTCTCGGCCACAGAAAAATCTGGGATTAACCCCATCTTGATACGGTCTTCAGGAACATGGCCAATCCCTCTTGCCATAATCTGCCGTGGTGAATGATTGGTAATGGTCTCTCCATCGAGGATTACTTTTCCATGATCCACATTTCTTACACCAATGAGCGCTTCGAATAGTTCTTTCTGACCATTTCCAGCAACCCCAGCTATTCCAAGAATCTCGTTCTCGTACAGTGTCAAATCAATACCAAGTAAGGCCTCCTGGCGCATATCATTAGCTACATGCAAGTTTTGAATTTCTAAAATGGATTTCCCACGTGCTATTTCATCCTTTTCGACCCGGAATACCACTTCTCTGCCTACCATCATGTGGGCAAGATCTTTCCTGGTGACATCCGTAGTATTGACCATGTCAACTTTTTCACCTTTACGCAGGATGGTCACTTTTTCGGAGACTTTCATCACTTCTTTTAGTTTATGGGTAATAAAGATGATCGAAAGATCTTTTTCTTTCATCTGCTGTAGTACATCAAATAACCGTTCGGATTCCTGGGGAGTGAGAACTGCGGTGGGCTCATCCAGAATGAGCAACTCAACACCCACATAAAGCGCCTTTAATATCTCAACCCACTGCTGTTGTCCAACTGACAGCTGCCATATCTTCGCTCGCAAGGGTAAATCAATGCCATAGATTTCGCAGAGAGATTTTATTTTATCTTCAGCTTGGTCAAGCCTGGGTAGTAATCCCATCGGCTCTGTACCAATCACAATATTCTCGACAACTGTAAGCGGCTCGATCAAAATAAAATGTTGGTGCACCATCCCGATACCAAGATCGATCGCCACACTCGGTGAAGAAATATTGACAGGTCTTCCTTTATATAGGATTTGACCCTCATCAGGCTGGTAATAGCCATATAAACAATTTGACAGAGTAGTTTTACCAGCTCCATTCTCGCCAAGAAAGCAGTGGATTTCGCCTTTTCGGATTTCAACCGAGATATTGTCAATGGCAACTACGTTGAGAAACCGTTTACTTAATCCTTTGGTTTGGATCACATAATCAACATTTTCTTTTTCAATTTGAGCAGATGTATTTTTCATTTCCATAAAAACCTTCCAGAGAGGGAGTGTGCCCTCGTTAGCTGATTTCGACGCTTCGAAGGCACACCCATCAATTCTGATTAGCTATCAACAGGTAAATGATTAACCTATAAACTAATCTGACTCTGGAACAGTCATGTCCAGTTCAACTATATACGTACCGTCCAGAATCTCTTGCCTTTTTGCCTCTACAGCATCCTTCAATTCCTGTGGAATTTCATCTTCAAGACTATGGTATGAAGATAAATCACAGGTACCCTCTGACATGGGGAACCAGACTGTTTCACTCTCGTCTGGATAGGGTTCGCCCGTTGTCTTATGCGTCCACCACCGATCAATAACGTAATTGATGTGTGGGTCTACATACATAAGAGCACTGGCTAAAACATTATCCGGAGCGGCAAAGTTGTAATCAATGTACTTGGCATAGCACATGATGTCAGCTTCCACGCAGGGTTCAAATGCTTCTGCCATCATATACATCTGGTCAACTCCAGCTGCTATTTGGGCATTGGCAGCCTCTATTGCCTTGGGCGGATCATACCAGCTCTCAATAAAGGTTATCTTGACCTGCGTATCGGGGTTGACAGATTTGGCTCCATTGATATAACCATTAATCACGTCATTAACATCTTCTGCGGGGAAGGTACCAACAATGCCAATTGTATCTGTTTCTGTTAGCGCCCCGGACAACATACCCTGCAAATAACCGCATTCGTGGACATGGTGGAACATCCAAATTGAGTTATCACCCAGAACACGATTGCCGGAACCTACTGTGACCCAAAGAATATCCGGAAATTCATCCTTCAGCACCGATACTTCATCTGAAAAAGCGCTGTTAGACCAGATGATGTCATATAACCCGGTTTTGGCATACTCCCTGAGCACAACCATGGCCTGATCTCCCCACACACCTTCTGTGTAGTCAAGATCATTCATTGTTAAGCCATGAGGTAATTCCGCCTGAACCCGTGCATAGGCTTCAAGAAATGAGGCATCCCAGGAATTCTCAGGACCCACAGTGATAATCGCCGCCATGTTTAATTCTGTCGGATCTTCCATCTCGGGCACCGACTCTTCAGAAGCGGACTCTTCGGGTGCGACTTCCTCTGGTGTCCCTCCCCCACATGCAGCCAGGATCAAAACCAGTATTACCAATAAACCAGCTATTTTCCATCTATTTGAGAATTTCATTTTGTCCTCCATTAGTAACTATGTTTATTATTCTCCATACAGTTCGATTCTTTCTTGATTCAATATATTAGTTAGTTTCCTAATACACCTCCTTAACCCCTACAATTGGGATCATACATAATCTCATCATCCAGAAGAATTCACAATTAATCAATTACAGCAAGCAATGGGGCAACTACTTGTTCGGATCTGAGAGGAATATGATCAAGCCATACACCTTGAATTGTGGCGGAATAATGAGCATGATCAGATACTCTTTCATCGCAACTATGATCGTTTTTCGTCTTATACAGAGTTTCCAATATACACTGATAGGTAATTTTTAACACACCCCTCACAACTTCATGGTTATAGTTTTAATCCATATTCAGATTGCATCTCCGTGAGAGCTGCATCATACATTCTTTGCCATTCCGGTGCAGGTTGGAGAGAATCTAAATCATATAATTCCGGGAAAGTTTTACCAATCCGACTTTCTTTTTGAACTCCCTCAAATTTATCTACCAGGTCCTTGACAATTTCATTTCCTTCCTTCCTTGATATCCCTTCAGCAGCATGAACAACTTTTGCTCCAAACCGGACTTCAAGCGGTGAAGCATGAGCTATATTGTTTCCCACGGCTGACTGAACACAGTTCACAACAGAAGCACCAGAAACAACATTTGCTATCAAGAAAGCTGAGATCTCTCTAAAGATATCCATTGTACCTGGACCTGAAGTTGGTCTTGTATGGGCGGCAATAAGTAAGTTTGTATTCCTGCTCAATCCTTGGAAGGCAACAGACATAGCCGATATAATCCCCGGATAAGTGCTGCAGTTAAGATGTACATGAGTTGGACCAGAATTCGGAATGTCTCCCAGGTAACAGGCGTGCAGCAGGATCAACCCAGATACAACCCCCAGGGCGACCCCACTTGCTCCTCCCATATAACCGCCAAACATTGTATTACAAAAAACTTCGGTCAGAGATTTTGAATGAGCAAAATGGACTGCTTTGGTTAAGTGGTGATATGCCGTTTTCTGTTCACTGACAAAAGAAAGTTTGTGGAGGTCAGTTGGACGGAATCCACCCCAGGTTGTATTTGCCATATCACCAATTTCTGTTGTGGCGTTGGCACCACAGCCTATCGGCAACCCGGGGCGTCCAACTTTCTCTATCAATTCTAAGATAGTGGAAGCTTCCTGCCAGCCCATAATCGCCTCAGTTGGAGATCCTGCCCGGGCTTTGCGCCCATACGTTGTCAGCAAGGAAACATTATCAAGAATATCAATAAGAGGTTCGCGGGCATAACTTTCCATCATCGGTCTGAATAAATCTTCAGCTACTGGTACACCGAATGGGCCTCCCCAAATAGCTACTCTTTTTGAATCTTCAGGGACTCTCTTATAGATAGTTACAGTATCATTTCCGGCACCGGCAACAATTTCCTGAGGCAAGATCGCCAGAGATTCATCCAATTCTTTCTGGCTAAATTTCATCTGGCGCTTGGTATCAATACAAAAAACACCGACTTCCCGAGCAAACTCCATTCCAGCTTCAAAGGTTCGATCAGCTAGATCATCATCACTGGAAACAAGAGGTTTATCTTCCATATTCCAATTTATGTCATATTTCTTTATCAGATTTTGAACTGTTTCACCGATATACTGCTTGTCCCACTCATTTTCATCCACAATTGGTCCATTTTCGGCTTTATCGATGACATTCAACAGCATTTGATATTTTTCATAATTCATCATATTAACCTCCATAATCCAAAAGACAAAATATTAATGAATTCCGATCCGGTCCAATAACCCAGACCGGGGTTTAGAAAATACCTTATTTATTTCTTTTTCATCCAATACAAGAAATTTTTTGATCTAGCATTAATATTTTTCCATCGACAATTGTTGTAACAACATCCTCTGATCTGGCAAAATTCATTCCTATTAGAAAATTGATCATAGTTTTTCCACTAACTCAATAGCTT
>CAZOUN010000116.1:0-6844 GCA_964582965.1 uncultured Anaerolineales bacterium
TACCCAAGAGAGGGTTTTTATTTATTTGTCCACCTTATGGGGTGCACTCCAAACCACAGGGTCCTTTTTGTTTGAGGTGAGTGGCTAATAATTACCAATTCTATAGGTTAAGGATTAAATGATGAGAGAGAAAACATATTGGCGGATAGTTTCAATATCACCTGTTTTGATCCCCCTTGTCTTCCTGTTCGCCCCCATGATTTGGAATAACATATTCAATGCACCGAGTCCTCCCGCGTCAATCCTTCAGATTTTCTCGCTTGGTTCCCTTTTCATTTCAGGGGTCCCATATATCATCTTTCTCGCGATCACCCAGTTGATAATCTGGTCAAAACCACTTAGGTGGGACCGAATTACTTCGCTGATAGCCCCGTTATTATTTCTCCCCACCTTTCTGATGGGTTTCCAAATCTATTGGAGTATCACAGCAAATGGAAGCTGGCTAGATAGTCCTCGTGCTCTAATCGCATATTCAGGTCTGGTGCTTATAGTTGGTTATCTGTTTGTTGGGTTAGTCTGGGGTCTATGGGGGATCCTCCGTGGGATAAAATTTCTCAAGCTGGATGAGATTATCCAAACCGGGGAGTAATACCCGGTAGGTATTCACCTTTGCTCTTAGATCCTGCCGGGCCCACTTTGAGGACGAGTAAGCTTATGTTAGACACAAGCGTCTTTTTTTTGTTTAAGGAAAGCGACAAGGCAAAGTAAGCGGTAGTTGAGTAAATCGTATGTCGATTAATCGGGGAGATGATCAAGCTTAGATTTTTCCGAGTAAGATTCCTGTTTCTTTGTGTAAGATTGGTTCAGTTGAACTTGTCTAAAAATAAAACATCCCGGATACGCTGTTATCAGGAATAATCCACGTATCGTGAGAATGAAAAACAGGAGACGCATATGACACCATCCATCGATCCTCAGATCCAATCGACGATAGACAATTTATCAGAAAAAACAGGCAAATCATTGTCTGAATGGTATTTAGTGATAGAAAAAGAAAAATTGGAAAAACACGGTGACATCCTCAAAAAGCTCAAGGATGAATTTGGCGTTACACACGGTTTTGCGAACAGGATATCCATCCTGTACCGGCAGCATTTAGCAGGGGGAGCGCCATCAGAGGACGAATTAGTTGCAAAACAGTATGAAGGCGCAAAGTCCGGTTTAAAACCGATATATGATGCAATCCTTGCCGCTGTATCGCAATTTGGTACAGATCTTGAGATTGCTCCAAAGAAAACCTATGTCAGTCTAAGACGAAACACACAATTTGCTATCGTGCAGGCAGCTACAAAAACCCGGGTCGATTTAGGATTGAACCTGAAAGGGATTGATCCAACAGATCGCCTGGAAGGTGGGAAAGTTTTTAGCGGTATGTGTACTCATAAAGTGCGACTGGATTCTCCTGAAAATGTAGATGCTGAATTAATTTCCTGGTTAAAGCAGGCATACGATCAGCGTTAATGGATTTTTGCGAACAAAAATCATAGAGGAAAATTTAAATACCGAGGTTTAAGCAGCTTGCCTTGGTGAGCATTGTTCTAAGATTATTATTTTGGTCCAAGGGTCTGGTAAGCGCAGCTTCTCAGTTCCTGAGCTGATCCTTAAAAACTTCAATATGGAGTAGGTATGAAAATATCAGGTAAGTTTGATGTAAAGCTAAATCCTTTGGATTTTTATACCCAGGGAAAGGACGGTATAAACCTGGGAAGAATGTCGATAGATAAAACATTCTCTGGAGAGCTTGAAGCTACTAGCAAAGGAGAGATGCTGAGTGCAATGACAACAACTGAAGGCTCAGCAGGCTACGTGGCCATTGAACAGGTGACTGGCAGTTTGTCAGGAAGGGAAGGTAGCTTTGTACTACAGCACTTTGGAATAATGGATCAAGGCAAGGATTTCCTCAAACTTGAAGTTATTCCGGATTCAGCAGCGGGTGATCTAGCAGGATTAACTGGAAAAATGGAGATCAAAATTGAAGAGGGCCAACATTTCTATAAATTTGAATTTCAGATTTGATATTATGTCTTAGTTGGAAAGGCAGTTTTTCATCGCCTCTCAGAGCGCTCGTGAGAAGGCAAGAATATAATCAGCAAGATCTATACTTATATCCACCACAATAGGGCAGTTTCGCCCCGTCTTTGTGGAAGAGGGATGCTTGTGGAAACACAGTTGTCCCTTCTTGTTTATGACGAGTAGATCATAGTGGAGTGATCAGTAATCAGATCAGAGGTCTTTTTGCAGGCACTGAACACAGAATACTGGTTTCACATCGCTTTACGACTTACTCTTTACTCCTCTCACTCAACACGCCATGGCTTCCGTTTTCCCCGCCAGGCCGCTGCTTTGTTGCAACCTCCAACCTGCATGGATGGAGGAACGTGTCCTGGCCTGAATAAAATTCCACCTTATCCTATAAAAAATAATTTGTGAAAACGTGGTAATATTCTCGAAGCCTTTTCTCTGACGAGAAGAATTGCCTTGTGCTTCCCCCAGATTCAGAGAACTGACCAAGGGTGGATAAAAGATCAAAACTTACCTGTGGAGTGTGGAAATAGATGGAATCAGAATTAAATCATAAAACCTTACTGGATAACCTGTTTGATGGTGTGTATTATGTTGATCGGGATCGAGTGATCACTTATTGGAACAAGAGTGCGGAAAGGATCACCGGATACTCAGCTGAGGAAGTGATTGGTAAACCCTGTGCCGCAAATATTCTCCGACATATTGATTCTTCTGGAAATGAATTATGTATCCAAGGTTGTCCTCTGCATCAGACCCTGCAGGACGGTGAATTGCGGGATCGTTCGCTCTTTTTACATCATAAAAATGGCCATCGACTGCCCGTGCAGATCAAGGTCGCTCCGATCCGAGATGAATCGGGAGAGATCGTCGGCAGTGTCGAAGTATTTTCTGACAATACGAATCATATGAATGTTCTCCAACAGCTGGAAGATGTCAGCCAGGAGAATATCATCGATCCCGGACTGGGGATAGGCAACCGTCGCTATGGAGATATGATCTGTGAGACCCGTCTCTATGAGTTGAAAGCATTTCAAACACCATTTTGTTTTATTATGCTGGATGTTGACGATTTCAAAAAAGCCAATGATCGCTATGGGCATGTGGTGGGAGACCAGGTCCTGCAGATGGTTACCCGCTCCCTGGAAAGCACATTAAGAACATTGGACACGATCATTCGCTGGGGAGGAGATGAATTCATCCTGATCCTCTCTAATATCGGAGCCGAGGAACTGGATGAGATCCTGAACCGGATTCGGATCTTTGTTGAAAAGAGTTTCATTGAGATTGATGGCGATGTGATCTCAGTTACGAGTTCGCTGGGAGCCACGCTTGCCAGGGCAGGGGACAGTATGGAATCCCTGGTTGAAAGAGCGGACAAGCTGATGTATCAGAGCAAAAAAGCTGGGGGCAATCGTTTTACCATAGGTTGATTTCTGGGATTGTACTCAGAATATAAATTGGATTTTCAACTATTGGGCAGAACATGATCAGCCTGCCCACCCGTCAAGGATGCTTGTGGAAACACGGGTGTCCTTTTTTTGTTTTTCAAATGTGATAACGAAATAGCAAATTGATTCAGCAATAGATCTGACGAAGCAGATCCCTGATTGCAGCTCACCGACACCCGTTTTTTTCGGTTATCATTAATGAATAAGAGGGAGTTATCATGGATAACCAGTCTCGCAACTAGATTGCCATTGTCCTGACCTCGGTTTTTCTTCTGGTTGGCTGTGATTTGGAGCAGACACCGGACGCACCTGCTGTTCCAACGGAATCAGCATCCGATTCATTTCGTTTCCCGGGAGCAACATATCATCCGGCTGCCACAGCCGATCCCTATATCATACAGACACAAACTGCTATCAAACCGATACAAACTACCAATCAACTACTTGTCGATGATCTGCCAAATTATTTGTTTCAGGAATAAAGCCATTTTCCGGAACTTACTAGTGCTCGAGTAATAAATATATCAGTATTAATTAATTTCTCTGGAGGAATAAATGTACGAGAAAAAATTAGCATTATATGATGAGGCGGTGGCGAAATGCCCAAGGTTCCCCAGAAAAGGCAAAACCATGCCCTATACATCGGCCAATGGACATATGTTTTCGCTTTTGAATAAAGCCGGGGAACTAGGTGTCAGGTTTTCAAAAGATGTTCAGCAAAAATATATCGAAGATTTATCCACAACAACTTTCATATCCTATGGGGCGACCATGAGAGGTTATATCCTTCTGCCAGAGAATGTTTGCAGTGATATAGACCGGTTGGTTGATTTGCTGAATGAGAGTTATGACTATGTGATGTCTCTTGAACCAAAATGATCAATTTCTCGCAGGCTCAAAGTATAGGTGGAGCCTTAGAGAAATTGGTCAGTAAGCGTACGAAGTTTTTCGGGTCCGATGAAAAACTATTCACCTGTCCTCATTTGATTTTTGATAAGGGTAGTTATCTTCACTTATGGAGAATAAATTATGGCCGTCTGGTTTGAAGGAATAAACGAAATCAAATGCACAATTGAGCAAATAAAAATGGCATGCAAGGATCATGGGGAGCTTTTTGTCGGTGTTGTCAGCCTCATGCCGGGACTCTCAAGTGTAAAGTTGATAGAACAGGGCAGTGACTTTGTGACTATAAGGACCAATGAAGGCCTCATGAAACGCACAAATATATCTAAACACATTGAGACTGAGTCCGTGGTTGTTGAATTTGACGAAGAATACCAGGCTGGGTCAATGGTCACAACCAAGTCGCACATCCGGGATGAGTTCACTATAAGTGACAGCTGTGTAAAACACAAAATAGTCATTAGTGATGTTAAGGCATCTGGATTGATGGGATTCTTTTACCGAATTTTTGGCAAATCAAGCACGGGAAATGCATTCATGAGTTCCTACAAGACATATTTCGAGAAATGACTTCTGCCAACCGCTATCCTCCCTCTTGGCTGACTTGCGGGTGCTGGTGAACAATATTTATCGCCAATGTGGAAAATTGGGTTTGTTCATTGTCGGTGGTATTCAAGATGCTGGTCATAATTATTTATGAAAAAAAAGGTCGGGTTTTTTTCTTTTATCAGCCCCCTGAATTAGATTAAATTCTGCAGATCTAGAAGATCTTACCTGAATACTGGCACCTGATTACTAAATTCCTGAAATGTCCAGATTTTGATCGCGAATTTCAAGCAGTATCGAATTGAAGCGATTATCTCGGATCAATAATAAAGGAGAAACTATGGAAATTATCAATCAATATTCAATCCTATGGAGCGGTATTCTTGTCCTGGGAGCAGCAGCGTTTTTCTTGTTGCGTAAGGATTATTCATTAAAGAGTGGTTTAAAAGTGGCTGGGATTGCAGCCGTTTTGTTGGTCGGATGGCTGGTTATCCGTCCCCAGCAAGCTTCCACGACCGAATTGAGCCAGTTCCAGGCGGAATTAGGACAAGGTAAGAGCGTGCTCCTTGAACTTCAATCGCCTTATTGATATGCCTGTGCTGCGGCAAAGCCTATCGTGAATAGGCTCGAAGAAGACTTCCCTGTTCAATTATTGGTTGTCAGTGTCGATGTTCAATCTGCTCTGGGTAACGATCTGGTCCGCGAGTATGGAAAATTCACCCCAACATTTGTGTTTTTCAATACGGAAGGGGATGAGATCTGGCGCATGATCGGATCTATTGATCCTGAAAAAGTTCGCCAATCACTGGAATAAACTGGTATTAAAAACTGAAAGCCGGGATCCATTGACGAATCAAAACTTTTCTCGACCGAAAGAGAGTTTGTGGCAATAAACGTACCCTATTTTAAGGGAAGAGGTGATTTATCAGGACCGATTTACCTGATAAATCCAAAAAGCTCTTGGGATTTCGAGATTGCGCCTGCCTCGATTGAGTATATTCTGATGGAATTGGTTATTCCTAGATCTGTTGGCCAATGTGGCATGTCGTAACTAAATATAAATTATATTGTTAATAAAAATGAAGTATATTGTAAACATTAGATACGGAGTTATATTATGGTTTCGTTTGCATCTGTAAATTGGTTAGCCGTTTTACTTGGAACAGTTTTATCCATGGCGCTGGGTGCCTTGTGGTACGGACCGCTCTTTGGCGAACTATGGCTGAAACTGATCGGAAAAACAGAAGATGAGCTTGAGTCCAGCCCGACAATGTATATTAAAACTGCCGTAGCTGCCTTAATTGGTATGCTGGCCTTGAACTTGGTAGTAGTCTCCTTCGGGGCAACAGACATCCTGTCCGGACTGATTGCCGGTGGTTTCATTTTCCTGGGCATTGGCGCTACAACAACTTTCGTTTATACAAATTTTGAAGGACCATCAGAGAAAGTCTGGCTGCTGTATGTGGCCTACCACCTGGTTGTGTATCTGATCATGGGTGCTGTGTTTGCGATCTGGTAACGGAATCGATTTATGCCGGAACTAAAAACACAAAAAAAATGATAACAGCATCGATAAATTTCTGGATGCTGTTGAACACCCCACCCGTCGTGAAAACAGTTTTGATATCCTGGAAATGTTGCGAGATATCACAGGAGATGAAGGTTCGATGTGGGGTGAGAGTATCGTCGGTTTTGGAGACTTAAGCTACACAAATACCACAAAGAGTGAATACAAGTGGTTCAAAACCGGGTTCTCTCCCCGCAAACAGAGCCTGACTCTGTATATAATGGATGGCTTCGAATCTTATGATGAGATCCTTTCCCGGTTGGGGAAACATAAAACCGGTAAATCTTGCTTGTATATCAACTTGGATTCAAGTATCTACTGCAACAAGCCCCTCAAAAAATACTTCATGAGGTGT
>CAZOUN010000117.1:0-6694 GCA_964582965.1 uncultured Anaerolineales bacterium
AGGAAGCGGTCCAAATCGCATTGCGCACCCAACAGATCCTGGCCGAAGAATCCGGCGTAGCCAATAGCATCGATCCTTTGGGTGGGTCCTATTTGATTGAGGAACTGACTGACGAGATAGAAAACCGCGTTCGGTCCTACCTGGAGGAGATCGATCGACAGGGCGGAGCACTGGCGGCTATTGAAAACGGTTATATCCAGGGAGAGATCCTGGATGCTGCTTACAGCCAGCTTCGGGATTTGGAAAGTGGAGAAGCCCACCAGGTAGGCGTGAATATATACCAGATGGATGAGGAGCTTTCCCTGGACCTGCTATCTGTGGACCCGGCGCTGGAATTGGCCCAGAAAGGCCGCCTTGCGAAGCTGCGTCAAGCGAGAGATAAATCGAAAGTGGATCAGCTATTAGCTCGACTGAGGATTGCTGCGGATAGTCCGGATAATTTGATGCCGCTCCTGGTTGAATGTGTAGAAGGTGACCTCACATTGGGGGAGATCACGGACGCTCTTCGGGAAGTTTGGGGAGAATATCGTCCGGTGGGTTGGTTTTGATCGACTTCAAGACTTCAGAAATATGCAGTTAATCTGATATTCAATTGGTCTAAACCGGAATCTTCTGCACTATAATTATCATATGACCGATCTTAAACGCCTCGACCATGTTGCTATCTTAGTATCTGACTTGGACCAAGCCCTGGTTTTTTGGCAGAAACACTTAGGATTATCTCTAGACCATGTTGAAACTATCTCCAGCATGGCGGTAAAGATTGCGTTTCTGCCGTTGGGAGATAGCGAAATTGAATTGGTCCAACCTACCACGGAAGATTCCGGATTGGCAAAATATCTCTCCAAAAAGGGACCAGGCTTGCATCATATTTGCATTGAAACAGCTGATATCTCCGGCAAACTGGCTGCATTGAGGGATAATGGGGTTAAATTGATCGACGAAGAACCGGTTTTGATGAATGACGGCCGCCAATTGGCATTTATCCACCCTAAAAGCACCGGCGGTGTGCTGGTGGAATTGTACGAATTACCAAATTGACATTATTTGGTTATTTCTCAACAAGGTAAAGTAGCAATTGTAGGGGCGACTCGTTGAGTCGCCCTTTTGATTAACCATTTTTGATTTCTTTAGATCCACGATCATCCTCCCATCGGTAAGGATTATTGTGAATATAGTTGCGAATATTGGTAAGCTCTTTATTGTTCCTGATAATTCTGTCAAAATAATTTCTCTGCCAAACCGATTTTCCTGATGTATTTCTCATCAGATTGATCTTCTTAGTAGTGATTGATTTAAATTGGCCGATTATAGCACCCAAGGAACCAGGAGCAGGGCCTGGATTGTTTACACATATTTTCTGGCGGGTTACCGATCCTTCGGTTATCCTTAGTACTCCATGAATATGATTGGGCATGATTACAAACTCGTCCTTGAATAATTCAATATTTGATCGAATAATTGCGATCTGAAACCATTCTAAATTGATTATCTCCCCATAATTATTTAGATTCATCATTCCCTTTTTTATATGCCCAAAGAGGAACTCCATTTCGTGTGTACAAATAGTAATGAAATAAGATCCGCGCCGGCGATAATCATAGCCTTGAAGGCGAATTGATTTCCTGCTCCATATTCCATTCTTGGAATGATTTTCTTGATTCATTCGATATCCCCCAATTTTATTGTACTTTGATAGGGCGACCGAACCGGTCGCCCCTACATCATTTCGATGCTAATTACTCAATTTGTACGCTTCCAAAGCCTCTGTTAATAAATCCAGATCCTCGAGGGTGTTATAACCCTGGACTGAGGGACGGATCAACCAGCGATTTTCCCAGTGGATAACAGGAATTTCAATTTTTTTCGTATCATATAACCAGGCTTGCAGCTTTTCCGGTTTCCAATCGGAGGGCCATTCAGCGGCGCCGATCTGGATGAAATTATCCTCGACTTCACCGTAAATCGACGGCAGTCCAGTCAGCGCCTCGATCTTCTTCAAAGCTTCCCCCAATAATCCCTCGCATTCTTTTCTGACCTGATTCCAGTTATGATCCTGCTGAAATGCGATTGCAGCCGGGGTGCTAAAATAAGCCGCCGGGTCTTTAGTACCCCACCATTCAAGGATAGCCTGAAGCCTGGAATCACTTTCAAAAGGACAATTCGTTCCCCAACCCCAGCTGACAACCAGCGGTTCTACCAAATCCTGATGTTCTGGGTGGATGTGCAAAAAACCTGATCCTTTGGGGGCCATCAACCATTTATGGCAGTTCCCTGTGTAAAAATCCGCTTCCAATGTGTCAAGATCTAAATCCAACTGACCAGGAGCGTGCGCACCATCGATCAGGGTCAGGATCCCGGCATCCCTGGCTCGCTGGCAGATCTCCTCAATGGGCAGCGTGATTGCTGTTGGGGAGGTAATCTGACTCAGAAAGATCAGGCGGGTTTTTTCAGATACGCCATCCCAGATCATTTCGATCATTTCCTCTTTTAAGGGCAGAGGGAGGGGAATTTCCTGCCGGATAACCTTCAATCCTATTTTCTGATTTAAGAAATCCCAGATATTATCACAAGCGCCGTACTCGTGATTGCTGGTTAATATCTCATCCCCAGGCTGAAAATCCAGGGATCTGGCGATCACGTTCACACCGAAAGTGGCATTGGGGACAAATACCAGATTGTCCGATTTGGCCTTTAGATATGATGCCAAATTCTTACGGGCAGTGCGGAAATGGTCCTGGTTTTCCCGGGCGAGGTATAATACCGGCTGTTTTTCCAACCGGCGCTGCCAGTCCTGATAGTTTTCCAATACTGGACGAGGAGTGGCACCAAAAGAACCATGATTTAGAAAAGTCACCTCTGGATCAAGGAAAAAAAGGGGTTTTAACTGGTTCATACGCTAGCCTTTCGTTGGTCTTGGACGGGGCATTGAAGTACGGTATAATTATAAAGTCTGGTTGAAAGAATAGATAGCAGGGTTAATCCTTGCTATTTTTTTTGAACTTGACTTCGAGGAAGTGCGCTGCAGATATCCGTGGGCACTTCCGCTTTTTATGTCAGTTGAATGAAAAAGGGAAAAATTGTATGGCTGTTAAAGTATCTACTAAATTAAATAATGCATTTGAAGGCGCTCTGGCCGGCGGCGGTGATCCCGCCACCTCACCATTATACGTTTTTGGTCCCTTCCTGAAATTAATTGTTGTAGCCGGAGTGGCCAAGGTCACTTTTGGGGTTACTATCTGGCTGGTTGTCATTACCATAATGGTGGTTTCTGCGATGTACCGGCTGGTGATGCGTTGGGTTACAGACGGCAGCGGCGGCAGCGGATTGAGCGAAGAGGAATTTGGCAGCTGGGCTGTAAAGGTCAATGCCGCCATCACCTTTGTGGAATATACGCTCACATTCCTGGTCAGTATGGCTGCCATGGTCACATTTATCGCTGATCGTCTGCCTGTGCTAAACGAAGCTATATTAGGTGTCCAGTATCGGACTTTTGTGGCTATCGCCCTCAGCATTCTAACAGGATGGCTGGTCAATCGCGGCCCAAAGATGGCGGCCCGAACTTTTGGCCCTGCTACCGGGGGTGTGTTGGTGTTGCTGTGGGTCATGATCGGTGCCACCCTCTGGCAGCGGGGTTTTCACCTCCCGGACTTCAATTTGGCAGCCTTTCATGGTGAATATTTCCATTTCACCCTGGCGGGTTATGTTCGGATCCTAGCAGTTATGACTGGCATTGAGGTGTTTGCAAACCTTGTGGCAGCTTATGAGGGTTCGGATGAAGTCCGCAGTCGACGAGCTTTTAGTAGTTTATTGATCATTATGGGCACTACAGCAGCGACCATGCTGATTGTCGGCCCCGCGATACTGGAAATTTCCGATCCAACTAATCTTGAAGTGTCTGTCTTTACACAGACGATGGACGCGCTGCTGCCTTCTCCTCTACCTATTCTGGGGACAATTGTTAGCATCGCGGTCCTAATGTCCGCTTCGGCAGCCAGCGCCCAGGGACTGCAGAACCTGGCTCTCGGTTTGAAAAAACGCAACTATATCCCGCCCAACCTGGGTCAGCAAAACCAGTTTGACGTGGCTGATAAACCGGTCTGGCTGGAAGTTGCTATTGTCTGTGTCGCCTTTTTATTTGTTGGTACAAACGAAGAAACTTACCTGGCAATTTACGCCGCTGGTGTGTTTATCTTGTTAAGTATGACCGGGTGGGCAGTAACCAAACGCCTGATCCGGCAGGTCCGGGAAGAATATACTCTTGGTAAGATGTTGTTGGTACCCGGTACAACGATTGCTGCAATTCTTACCACCGGGGCAACTGTAATAATTTTCGAAGAACGGTTTTTAGAAGGGGCCTGGTCCTATTTGATCTTTATCCCCATCTTATACATTGGTTTTAGTATCTCAAGGTCAGTTTTGGGAGAACCGGATCCGATCTTGGATTACCTGGGTGGTCTCGATACCGCCCTGTTGGCAGGTTTCGGTTTCGGGCAGATGGCACCGGCTGCGGTGACTGCTGGATCCCCTGGTCCTGCTCCGGAGATCACCTGGGACCCGGAGCCAAAAGAAAGAAGCCTTTGGCGAAATGAACACAAAACCATTAAAAAGATTGCAGTTCTGCTGGATGGTTCGGTTTATGCCGCCCAGGCATTACCGGCTGCAAAGAGGATATGTCAGGAAACGGGTGCTTCCATGACCCTGCTTTCTGGCGTGAAATCATATTCCCACGGCCCTCAGGAACAGTTTAATGCTGACCAGGCCGGTCGGGAGATATACCTCGACAGCTTGATTGAACAGTTGAAAGCAGACGGTTTTAATGTTGATAAAGCTGTCAGGTTAGGTTCGATTGCTGAAGTCACCCAGGCTTTTGTAGAATCATCGGCAATAGATCTGGTAGTCACCACCACTCGCGGAAAATCCGGAGAAAAACACTGGATGAGCGGGGGTGTATCGTCCAAATTGATGATGCGCTTGAATATCCCCGTTTACCTGGTTCAGGGTGAGCAGCCCAAAGATATGGGAAGAAAACCTGGGAAGATGCTGGTAGCTTTGGATGGCTCGATTAAGGCAGAAAAAGTTTTACCCTATGCCAGGACTATGGCGCAAGTGTACGGCAGCGATATCACATTGATCGCTGTCCCCGAGATCCCAGAAACAGAGAACTACCGAGCTCCTGCGGATGTAGTTGAGAACTTGAGAGCGGAAGCAGAAGCCAAAATGACTGACTTCCTTGAGGCAGTAGCCCGCGATTTGGAAAAAGATGGCATTAAGGTGGATATCGTTGTGAAAGGATCCCGCCCGGCCACTACAATTGTGGATACTGCTGAAGAAGGTGATTACGGCTTGATCTTGTTGACATCAAACGGTAGAGGTACATTCGATCGAATGATCATGGGTGCTGACTCTGAACGTATAGTGGACAACACCGATCGATGTGTTTTGATGATGCCCTCCAGATCTGAATAAAAGAAAGAAGCTCCCGGAGCTTTAAGGGACTGAATCCTTCCAACGGACTCAGTCCCTTTGTTTTTAATTGAAAAGGATACGGTTTCCTCTTTGGTATGCACCCTGTAAACCGTATCCTTTTACTTCGATACTTGATTTATCTACCCCGCTAAATATTCCCTTAAAGCTTCTGTCAGAGGGGGGAGAATGGTATGCATATCTCCAACCAACCCAAAGCGGGCAAAGTTGAAAATTGGTGCGTCAGGATCCTTGTTGATAGCCACTATCACTTTACTGCTGCGCATACCGGCCAGGTGCTGGATAGCTCCCGAAACCCCGCAAGCAAAATACAGGTCGGGTGACACGACCTTTCCGGTTTGCCCGACTTGGTGGTCATACTCGATATATTTTGCATCTACTGCGGCCCGGCTGGCGCCAACTGCCGCACCGAGCACATCTGCAAGTCCCTGAACCAGGGCAAATCCCTGTTCAGCTTTCCAAATTTCAGCAGCTTCTTCATCCAGATCGCCAGGTGGTTCAAGCGCTGGGTTAAGTGCGACACCCCGGCCCCCAGAGACAATCACGCTGGCATCGTTTAAACTCACTCCGCCGTCTTTTTCCTCGTGAGATGCAATTGAAGTTGCTACCCCAGCTGGATCAATACCAACATCGAGAGTTGTCACTGAACCGGATCGAGATGGATCAGGTACTGGTTTGTCAAAAGCTCTCGTCCGAAGGGTAATGATCTGGGGTGTTGTACTGCAGGTAAGTTTGGCCAGGAGCTTTCCGCCATAGATAGGACGGGTGGCGGTGATTTCACCACCTGCCCAATCCAGGGCGATCACATCCACCATCACGCCTGAATCGAGGTCCACTGCAACCATGCCAGCCAGGGTCCTCCCCCGGGATGTTGTTGGGAAAATGATCAGGTCCGGTTGATATTCTCTGGCTGCCTGGACAATCATATCAGCCAGGGGTTCAGGACGGAAATCTTTCAGGATCGGGTTGTCAGCCAGGAGGACCTGATCCGCTCCATAGTGGAATGCGATATTAGCAAGTTCATTTACGCTATCACCTAGAACGAGGGCTACAGTTTCTCCGCCCAGATCCTTTGATATTTCAGCTGCCAGTCCAAGACCCTCCCAGGAGGAAGGTTGTGCTTTCCCATGAAAATGATCAATATAGGCAAGCATTTTTTTTGTCATTAGAGCACCTTCTCGGCAATAAGTTTCTCTACCAGGGATTT
>CAZOUN010000118.1:0-6543 GCA_964582965.1 uncultured Anaerolineales bacterium
TGGCGATTATTAGCAATTTTATCTGGAACAGGCTCTGGACCTACCCGGATTCCCGCTCCAAACCGATCTCGAGCCAATTGGTGTCTTTTTTTCTGGTTAATTTGGTCGGGCTGCTTATCCGGACCCCGATTTTCATCACACTGAGAGTGCCCTTCAGCAAACTCTTTGAACGATTTTCCTTTATTCCACTGGGAATAATCACCGCTGACTGGTTGGGTATTACATTCGCGCTGGGCGTCGCGGTTGTTGTGGTGATGTTCTGGAATTTCTTTATCAATCGGGTCTGGACCTATAACGACGTGGATTGATAATTATTCAGGTGACTCCCCAAATACACAACAAGGATATTCCTTTTCAAATCTCTCTAATATACCCCATAGGTTTCCGGGAAGTATTTTTTTTACTTCCAAAATGATCGAGGTTGGGATGGATTTGTAATAGGCTTCGGCGATAGCACCAGCAATACAAGCCTGGGTATCGCTATCACCCCCCAGAGATACAGCCTTGCGGACAGCGCTTTCATAATCGGTTGAGTCAAGGAAAGCGATGATCGCTTCAGGTACAGAACCCATACAGGAAACGTCAAATTCATAATCAGGTCGGATGTCTTCTACCTTGCGGTTCAGGTCATAAAAAAAGTCACTGTAAGATTTGTGCGAATATCATCCTTCGAGTATCCCTGTCGGGCAAAAAAGATTGCAAGGGCTATTGCCTGAGCACCTTTGATTCCTTCAGGATGATCATGGGAGACCTGAGCGCTAGCTCTGGCTTCCCGGAGCACTTCTTCTGGAGAATCAAAAGCAAAACCTACCGGACTGACCCGCATGGCAGATCCATTTCCCCAACTATTGTAGGGCACGATCCCTGGTTCAAAGAGCCATTTCCGAAAATTCCCCCCATATCCCGCATTTGGATACACCTGACCCAGGGATTTCATTTCTTTTCCGTACTTTCTGTCCTGCAATATCGCCTGGGCTACAGCAAGGGACATGACTGAATCGTCTGTAAAACGAGAGTGGGTGTGGAAGAGAGGGAAATCTTCTGTCTTGATCGGGGTGCGTTCGTAAATAGAGCCTATGATATCCCCGGCAACTGCGCCAATCATAATCCCTCCTGATCGTGGAAATAGTCGTTGATCCTGTTTATATCCAAGGTTAAAGTAGATTTCTTTGCAAGTCTGGCATCTAGTTTGAGTATAATGGAGTCAGATATTTACTATAAGAGGATCCAGTATGGATGAAAAAGAGCTGAAACCAATTCCACGCGAACCCGAATTGATCACTCGTGTGGGATCGCTGCAGGAACTGTTGGAGAAGGCTTCAGGTGTCAGGGCAGTTGTGGCCCATGATCAAGAGGACGCCGGACTGGCGGAAAGCATTCCTTTCCCGTTCCTTGCATTGGTAGGACAAAACCAAATGAAATTATCGCTGCTCTTGTCTCTCCTGAATCCCAACCTGGGTGGAGTTTTGTTGGTTGGACCCCGTGGAACTGGAAAATCTACCGCGGTGCGCAGCCTGGTGGAACTGCTCCCTGAAATCCGCCGCAGCCATTGTTATTACGGCTGTCTGGAGGAAGATGTAGAAACCGGAGGGATCGATGCTGTCTGCCCGGACTGCGCTAAGAAATTTGGACAGGGTGACCCACTTTCCAAGTTGGAGAAAGTCCGATTAGTAGAGCTGCCGCTCAACGCAACTTTGGAAGATGTAGTGGGTGGTTTGGATCCCAGAGCTAAAGCAAACTCCCGGATGCTGTTGAAGAGGGGTATTTTATCGCGAGCAGATCGAAATTTACTCTATGTGGATGAAGTCAACTTGTTGAATGACCAGATTGTGGATGCTATCCTTGATGCCGCCGCCCAGGGTCAGTATACCGTGCGCCGGGGAGGTATGTCCGCTACTTATCGATCCAACTTCACGTTAATTGGATCAATGAATCCTGAAGAAGGCAACCTGAGGTCCCAAATTATGGACCGTTTTGGATTGCGAGTCGTTGTCAAAGGGTTAAAGGAAAAAGAAGATCGTTTGGAAGCCTATCGTCGGACGCGGGCATATAAAGAAAATGGCAGGGCTTTTTCAGCTCAGTACGCTCCCTCTACTCGATTGTTCAAGGAAGAGATCCAAGCCAGCCGTGAAATGATGGCCGAGGTTGACCTGCCGGATGATGTGGCTCAGACTGGATTGGAATTGATCGGCAACCTGGACCTGGATTCCCTGCGGGCTGAGATAACCTTATTTGAGGCAGCCCGGGCTCATGCCGCCGCAGATTCACGGGACAAAGTGACTTTGGATGACCTCAAAGTAGTTGCACCGATGGCCTTGCGATTGAGAAAATCCGCTTTCATCGATGAATATATCGCTGACCAGAGTTCAGAACTGGAATTTCTGGAGAATGCAATTGAAGATTGTTTTCCCGACGAAAAGAAAAAGAAGGACGAGTAGTAAATGGGTAATTTGTCAGTAATTGGTGGAAGAGTCAAAGGTTTCAAACTGCAATCAGTTCCTGGCAGTGGAACCAGGCCGATCATGGCCATGGTCAAGGCGGCCTTGTTCAACATCGTTTCTCCCTATGTACTGGATTCCAGTTGGCTGGATCTGTTTGCCGGAACAGGCAGCGTAGGTATAGAGGCTCTGAGTAGAGGGGCAGCCATGGCCCGTTTTGTTGAAAACTCGAACCAGGCTGTCAAAACCATCCAAGCTAATCTGGAACATACGGCATTATCAGAATGGGGGGAAGTTCGCCGTAAAAATGTCTTTTCAGTCCTGAGTGAACAGGCTGACCGCCAATTTGATTTTGTGTATATCGCTCCCCCGCAGTTCAAGGATATTTGGTCCAGGGCGCTTCTTGCTCTAGACCAGAACCCCAGCTGGCTGCTGGACGAGAGCTGGGTTATTGTCCAGATCGACAAAGTGGAGTATAAGGACCAGCCCCTGGAAAATCTAGAGCTGTTTAGACGTAAGAGCTATGGCAGTACAGAGCTGGTATTTTATATGGTGAAGGACGGGGTAGTTTAAAGATCATCAGGATACGGTTTCCTTCAAGGAAACTGTATCCTTGTATTAATCATAAAATTCCACAACCAGTTTTTCCCCCTCATCGTAATAATAACGGGCAGCAAAAGGAGAATCAGAAACCTTTTGCTTGATGACGCGGGGCAATAACACTGACAGATCCTCTACCAGGTCTTTTTCCAGGATATTTGGAAATGGAACCCATTCCAGATCTCCTTCTTCAGATGGTTGAGCTAGACCTTCGGCGCAGCTTCCTTTCATGACATATAGGCTGATACCTGTATTTTCCCCGGTATCAACAATCACAGTACCAACCAGCCAGAGATCATCCGGGATCAAACCGGTTTCCTCCAGCAACTCCCGCCGGGCAGCAGTATGGGCGTCTTCTCCCCTTTCGATATGGCCGCCTACGCCATTATAGCGGTTAGCCCAAATGCGTTTGTGGGGAGCCCCCTTTAATAACAAAACTGATTCCCCACGCGTGATAAATATCAGTGTGCGGGGAATCAGTAGGTATCGATCGTTTCTTACGCCCTGATCGGATTTGGGCATTTCAGTCTGCCAGATCGGAGGTATCTTCCTGCTTAATGCTGCCCAACAGGTAATCCTCAAGTTTGGCGTCTATTTTGACCTCTTTGACGTGTTTGTCTACGTATTGGCGGGTATTTGCCACCCCGAGCCGTTCGAAAAGATCCCTGAACTGTTCGTCCCAGGCCTTTGTGATCTTTTCCAGCTGTTCCGGTGTGATCCCCCAGATTTTCTTTTTGAATTCTCCCAGGGCTCGTTTACGGGTTTTATAATAAAACTGCTCGTCTGTCTGTCCCTCTTTTCGTTCGTGGGCGCTGTTCTTATCCAACCACGCATAAATTTCAGCGCGCAGATCTTTAGGGAGTTCATTATAAAGAATGTTCTGGAAATTGGTTGCCAGGTGGACTTCAAGGGTCTCGTATTCAGGGAATTTGCTGAACGCAGATTCCGGCAGGGTGGAGGCGCCGTGTTGGACTGCGCCGCCGATGCCAAAATTCTCCCGGGCTACTTGGCCTAGATGCTGCAGCAGATCGAAATCCACAGCGACTTCTTTAATGCTGCCATCTGGCAGAACCACGCCACCGTGGGATGTTCCGGTAAGAACACTGATCTTGCTTAATCCAATTACACCGGGTGCAATTTTCTCAAGATCGATCTTTAAACTGTCGAGGTAAGCTCGAAGTTCTTCTTCTGTTGAGTTCTCTTCTCCAACTTCACCGATCTCGCCGCCGATGGACACGGTGATTCCTTCCGGTTCCAACTTGCGGATATGGTCTGTGAAGGAAGCTGTCAGCTCTGAGTTCAATACCTGTTGTTTGACAACATCTTCCACACTCATATCCACCAGGGTGGATGCATCCACATCGATATTATAAAAACCGGCTTTGATAGCTTCGTCGCACAGGTCCTTAAGGGACTTCAGCTCGGGTTCAGGGTTGTCATTATATCGTCCGGCGGAAATCTGGTAGTGATCTCCTTGGATGAAGACAGGTCCCCGGTATCCAGCGGCAACGGCACCACCAAGAACATTGGCAGTATATTCTGAGGGGCGCTGGTCAGTATAACCAGATTCGGAGCGGGCAATTTCAAAAATGAATGCGCCGGCTTTGACTTCATTAGCTATATTAAATATGATCTTGGCTGCATAAAATGTCAACCCGCGCAGGTTAATGGCAGGCACGGTGAATATGTTGGGCACCTCACCACTGCCTCGAGCCATATAAAGATCATGGATGGTGTTTGGGTACACGCCAGCCGCAGCTGCGACCCTGCGGACCAGGTAGCGAGCAACGTATTTTTCAACTTCATCCTCACTCAGGACGGCCTTCTTAACCAGTTTCTCAATACTTCCGCGCAGTATAGTTTCATTAACGATAGTTATCTCACCATCTTTTAACTCGACAGAGCCATCCAAGAGTTTGATAAGTTCAGCTTGTTTTTCAGGATACATGATTTCTCCTCATTTTCTGTAGGTCATAGTACGTGTACATTATATACCACCAGTCCTTAACGGCAAGGTTATGACCTGAATTTAATGGGGATCACCCTTTATTTCAGGTATTAAATTTCTATTAAATCGCCTTCGCAGCCGGAGGGAGTGGAGGAATATCATGTATAATAAAATCCAGAATTATTTTTTCCACAGAGGAGGAAAAATGAGTGATTTTCAGGGGCAAATTGAATCAGAGCGGGGTAAGTTAAAAGAACTGCTCCTCAAGATTCCCGGATTTAAAGGCTATATTGAACTGGAAGATAGACGCACCGCAGATAAGATGGTCCGCGATGTTGTTGCAGACCGGTTTCAAGAAGAACTCGACAGGCTGACAGGTATAATGACCGAATTTGTAGATCGGGGTGACTTGGCATATGTTGATGATCTGGAAGGCATCGCGACCAAGATCCGGACCTTTATTGACCGCATCCGCCACGCCGCATATGGTTATTCGAGTTTCTTTTCTGTGATCAAGATCAATGCGGAAAAGCTGGAACGGCTCTATGATTATGACCAGTCTATGTTGGATGGCATTGATGGCATTAAAACAAGCCTGGAAAAATTAGCCTCTGCAGTAGAGGAAGACCAGATCAAGGGTTACATTGCCTCGCTGAAAAATGCCGCCCAGGATATGGTTGCCAAGGGGGATAAACGTAAAGAAGAAATCACCCGTGAGGAGGAAATCCCCGGGGATGATCTGATTCCCAGCGAATAATTGACATAGTTATTAAAGAGGAGAGTACTCAATGGCCAGAATTTTCGATGTAATTGAATACCCGAATGAAATGCAGGATGAACTGATTCACCGCTTCCCGGAAGGGGAAGCTGGCGATTTCAGGATTGGATCCCAGGTAATTGTCCGGGAATCCCAGACTGCTGTGTTTTTCCGTGATGGAAAAGCTTTAGACGTTTTCGGCCCCGGCCGACATACCATTACGACCGCAAACATACCCCTGTTGATTGACTTTGTCAAAAAGGCCTTTGATGATAAAACGCCTTTCCCGGCAGAGGTCTATTTTGTATCCCGCCGGGAAATGCCGGATGAAAAATGGGGAACCCCCCAACCGATCATTGTCAAAAACCCGGGCATGGGTCTGGGTGTGGCGCTGCTGAAAGGTTTTGGAACTTATGGTTACCAGATCGCAGAACCGCAGCAATTTGTGACCCAATTGGTAGGTGCGCGGGGAATTTTCCGTACCGCAGATATTGAGACACGACTGCGTCATATCCTACTGACGAATATGACGGACCTCTTGGGTGAAACCGCCCGCACAAATGATATTACAAACCTTGTGGGTATGTTGAATGAGCTAAGCGCATCAGTCCGGGCCAAGGCCAGTGATCAGTTTAAAGCACTGGGCCTTGAATTAAAAACTTTCCTGATCGCAAACTTGATGCCGTCCACGGAATCCGTCCAGGAGCTCAGAGATATGGGTGTGTTGGATATAGACACTTATACTCGCCTGCAGGCAGCCGATGCGCTGCTGGAAGCAGCCCAGAACCCCAGCGGTGGAG
>CAZOUN010000119.1:0-6525 GCA_964582965.1 uncultured Anaerolineales bacterium
CTTGGAGAATATCCTACACCATCTCACTCATTTAATCTTCTCTTTGTTGCACTTGCTTGTTGAATCTAAGGATTGAAATAATAGCGCCAACCTTTATTTGTCATTTGTTCCTCTAATCCTTATTTGTGCTGCCCAACAGAAGAGCTTCGCGTAGCATTCTGAGTGATAATGAAGGGTAGCGTAGTATCCGCAGCCGGGCTTAAGTTATCAATAATAGTGATCAATCTTGCCGGTCGGAAGCGAAGCGACCTCCGGTCTCCCGTCTCCCATCTCTTCTCCCCGGTCGTGAGGAAAGCGAACATAACCGGCTGTCGGGTGGAGGGTGGGTTAGATACCCTCAGATATTGTGCCGACCCCGTCCCGCTTATCCCTCGCTGTTCGAGACCACTTGAACACCAGAACCAGCCCGACTAAGTAAAACCCCATCGTGAACCAGAAGTAAGCGTGGACATATATCGCTGGTAAGCTCTCAAGGAGTTTACCCACATCATTCGGTCCGTGTAAGCCCCCCCAGTAGTTATAAACTGAGTTAATCAGCGGTGATAACATCCCCAACACTACCGCATTTAGCCAGACCCATCGCCGCTCGAAACGACCAGCCATACACAATACAAAGAACAAACCGAAAGTCAGTAGATCGCAAACATATGGCGCTCCGAGAGTTGCGGACGTTACAGGACCTTCCCAGATCACGTAGCCCCAGTAACCACGAGTTGGCCAGAATACGAATTCGGTAATCCTTGCTCCCTCTAGCACTGCTGCCAACGCGTGGCTCGCTTCATGACGAAGAGTACCAATAAGTTGGTATACCGGGTAGGCGAGGATCCACAGCAGATCGGTTATCTTCATATATCAACTTCTACACTACAAAAATAAAATCTTTAGCTACTTTATGGGCACCTTGCGGCTGCCATAAGCGGCAGCTGCACTGAATTCCACTTTAACGAGTTATTTTCCAAAATCAAAGTATTCGCGCTCACCGAGAGCGATAGCGGTCCGACTTGACGACTTTGTTATGAGTGAACCAAGTTCACCTAAAGAATCTTCAGTTCCATCCTTCTAGTGGTTTCGGTTTCTAGTGAAACAGGTACATAATCAAATAACTCTCTCAGTTTTTGGTGTTCTTCAGGAACATCCTTAGCTAGATCAGGTGGAAAATTATTAAGCAATTTTAAGCTTTGATATAAGAATTTTAAAAAAGGGGTAAATGGAAAAAGTAGAAATGAAATTATATTTATTATGATCAACGGAATAGACACATGTTTGATCTTTTTACCGCTAATGGATGAAATATGCATCGCGGCTTCAGGAAAGGTAAATGCTTCAGGTCCGGTTAGCTTCAACCGACGTCCATTTAAATTATTTCGTAACACCGCCTGTGCGGTTATTTCACCAACATCTTTAGCAGAAATACATGGGATAGCATTTAGCCCTCCTCCTGGCACAGCCATTTTTCCATTGCGGATAAACGCAAAAAATATTTCAAATGCCGGAGCATCTCCTAAAATTGTCCAGTTGAATTCAGATTTAGTTATAGTTGATTCTATTTCAATTTTGATTTCACCAAATTCCGGAATATTTAAATCATTCAATAACTGTGATGTCATTTCATAACCGGACATATATATTAATCGTCTAATATTCTGTTTTTTAGCCTCTTCCATAATTGCCAGAACTGCATCTCGCTCAATTTGTTTCATTTGGCGAATCAGTTTATTACTCATCGCTGAAAGACAAATGATAATTGCAGTCACATTCTGTAAAGAATCAACTATTGTTTGACTGTTGGTGACATCGCCTTGCAATATCTCAACATCCTCACCTAGTATTTCCTGAGCTTTAATACGATTACGACTTAAAACTTTCACCGAGGCGCCATGCCTTACGAGTCCACGGACAACCTCTCGACCATAATAACCAGTTCCACCAAATACTATTATTTGATCTTTTATATCTGCCATAGGGAGCCTGTATGAATTTCCTATTCAACACCTGAAGGATGAGCTTTGCGGAGCATCCCTGCGGGTTTAGCGCGCCCGCAGCCGGGCTTTGTTTTTCCGGTCTCCCCCCTCCGGTCCTCGGTCTCTTTTCCCCTGTCGTTCGCGCAGCGAACCAAAGCGGCTCTCGGATGGAGCGGGGGTTATGTATCTATTCTAATCAAAGACTATTCCAAATCTGCCAATATGAGAGAGTGCATTGCAGCATCGATGTTTTTATCGCCTAGTTTAAGTCTTTTCCTAAGGATTCCTTCATAAATAGCTCCTACTTTTTCGGTAACTCGTCGGCTAGCCCAATTCTCTTCCCCGGTAATTATTTCAATGCGGCGTAACCCAAGCTGCTGAAAACCAAAGAGGGCGACCAGCTTAGTTGCTTCGGTAGCGATACCTTCACCATGGCGATCAGATCGAACCCAATATCCTAGATTTCCAAGAAGGTAATATTGATTTATGTGGTTAATGCCACAGCAACCCATGAATAGTTGAGTCGCATTGTCAATTATTATAAATTGATAATTTTTCCCCTGTTCCCAATCCTGAGGTTGCCTTTTAATCCACTCCAATGGAACATCAATGGAAAAATCTGGACGACACCAATCCATCCATGACGTTAGCTCAGCTCTGGACACTTCGACAGCATTGTAGATATTTTCTGCATCTTCCAATTCGGGAGGACGAAGGATTATTTGACCATTTACGCTCTTCAATTCAACATTTCTAGATATACTCATTTATCGAAAATCTCATTTTGTATACATAACGGATTAGCTTCGCGCAGCATCCTGTCAGGACACCCGCAGCCGGGCCTTGTTTTTCCGGTCTCCCCACTCCGGTCCTCGGTCTCTTTTCCCCGGTCGTTCGCGCAGCGAACCAAAGCGGCTCTCGGGTGGAGCGTGGGTTAGCTAGCCCTATTTTTATTGCTCTATGATAAAAATAACAAAAATTAATCAAACTCCATTATCACGACATACCAGACACCATCCCGCTGTCCGAAAAACCGTAGACTATTCCCCCAAGTTAGGGGTTCGTTTCCTTGCCCTCCCCATATACCATGATGAATATTATGATAGTAGATTGGTAGAATTTCTCCATTATAAGAGATGCCTACCCGATTGCCTTTACGAAAGAAGTATAGGGGCTTATCGTTCACTATGCTCCAACTGAAAGCTTCTTCATAGTCATATTTTTCATTGAGAATCTCTCCATCTTGAATGATGAAGTTTCCTACGCCCAAAACCCAATGATTTTCCCAACCTTGAAAGAATCGAAGAGGAAGGGTAGTGCCATTCACGGTTGAAAAATCAAAAACGATTTCCTCACGGATATTTTCTACCCGAACATGAGTATCCGAGTAACGCACCCAGAGCAATTCGCCATCCTTCATTACCGGGTCACGATGATAGGGATCATGATAACGATATTCTCTTTCTATGATGGTGTGATCTATTACGATATAACTGTGGAAGTCACTAGAATCCTCATCTCGTGAAAACGTATTGACAATAAATGCAATGGATTCACCTGAGATAGCTGGAAAAAGATAAACTCCACCAACATTAATGACATTATCAATAAAGATTTTTCCGTCTCTGTAAAGAATGTTACGATGTGGATCGTGGTATTCCTTAAGCTCAAAACCGAATGGAGCCAAGATATCTTCATCGCTGCTTCTATCAGGACGAGAGCTATAATACTTCTCTCGCAATTCATCTTCGAGAGCTAAGGCCTCGGAAGGGAAAGAGGTTCTTTGCAACATTAAGGATTCTCCTACAAGTTTGAATTCTTTGATGGATAATCCATCTGGTAATGGCGCTGTGTTATCCCAGAAAGTAGCATCTTCGGGACGTAGCCCCAATTGGTGGAAATCCAGCTCAGTTTCTTGCGTAACGGGTCGAAGCCATGCAAATGAGTTTTCGATGGATTCAATGTGTTCTTGATCACCTTTGAGATGAACAAATCGATGCTCATACCCTGCTGCGGGGTTTTTGAATACAAACTGAACAACCGTTTCTCCCGTTTCTATGATAGTTTCCAATTTCCCGGTTAGCCAAATGTTGGTATTTTTGGGCTGTTCTACGATATTTGCTAACCAAACATAAACACTTAATTCCCTTTCCATAAATCCGAATTCTGGCAAATATCCAATCTCTATAAAGCCGTTTTCATCTGAAAAAGAGCCTGGTGTTTCGCCTTCTTCCCACTCCCCTGGAACGTAGACAGAAAACCAACCTTCGGGATCAAGATAAAGCTTCTCGTCATCTCTCATGGCGCGCGGAGGAGGCATACTCGGGATATTCGTTGGCGTGGAGGTGGGTGGAAGGCAGGGAGATGGAGTTAGAGTATAAGGAAGTGTTGGAAAGAGGGGACTTGTTGGCTGAATGGTTTGTGTCGTGGTGCTTTCAGGCGTAGCAGGATGGCAGGAACTCAAGAGAATTGCCAGAACAAACCAAATTATCAGGTGTAAATTCTGCTTTATTTGTCTCATCATTTTACAAAACTCATTTTACATGGTTTGAGAATTATTTCGGCCACTTAACGGATGAGCTTCGCGCAGCATCCTGTGAAGGGCACCCGCAGACGGATGGGCTTTTAATGATTATAGATGAAGAACCAATAAAGGGAAGAAAAAGGTTAAATCGCCCCCCGTGGCAGGCTGTCGGGTGGAGCGTGGGGGTAGGAAGCATTATTTATTTCAAAATCAGATAACATGAGACTTTTTGCATTTATTCTTATTAGTCTTTTTCAAACCGGTTTAATAGCCAAGGTTCTTTAATAAAAGGAGCCAGTAATAATGGTATCCAATGTCCCATTGATACAAAAACGAACAAATTATTTCATCAAGGATTAATCTTCCAGATAAGTAGATTTGCCTGGATATTTAGCCATAGCGGTTTTATGTTTTTTAAAATCCAGTTTCTTGTAAAATTCAACTGCTACAAAGGATGAAGTTAATCCAAATAGTAAATGATCATTACCATTCATAAGTTCATTCATGATGCCTCGCCCAATACCTTTTTTTTGGTATTTCGGATGAACGCCTACGTCATGAATCCAACCGTAACACTCACCATCTGAGATAAGTCTCCCTGCTCCCACAATTTTATCAACGTCCCAGGCTGTCACTATCTTATAAGTATTAGTAAAAGATTTTTTGATTTTATCAATTTTTCCTTCTCTTGCTAATCCTATAACAAGGTCAACTTCTTTATACATTTGAATCAGAGAATTCCAGTCGATTACATCTAGTCCAGTTTTGTATTCAATCAATATATTACTCCTTGTACTAAATAGCTACAAAATCTCATTTTGGGATGATATGTTTTTCTTATGCTTCACTTAAATTAACCAATATCTGATTACCCAAGTATGTCTATACTTGACATCATTATTGCTTCATAACGGATGAGCTTCGCGCAGCATCCTGTCAGGACACCTGCAGCCGGGTCTTGGATTATCGATCCTATTTCCCAAAGAGCCCCCCTTAACCGGCTGTCGGGTGGAGCGTGGGTTAGCAAGCGCTACTAATCCCACCATAGCTCGATCTTCTCGGATAGATCAGATGGTGCCTCGAACAAATCGGGGCAAAGATCAAGAAGTTGTTGCCCAAGAGATTTGGCATCCTCACCTTCCGGGATATTCAGTAATCTGAAAACAACATAATCAAAGCCTGCATCGAGAATGTCAATTCCATATACTTGATCAATCTTCTTCAACTCAGTGATGATGGCATCAGTGGAGATCCCATAATTGTCACCAGTAGTCATCTCAATTCTCAAGATTTCGAATTGATCCTCGAATGGCGCAACAATGACACTCCCATAAGCAACAAAAGGTTTTCCTTTGAGAAGCGATCGAACTTGCGCTAATCGATCACGCTTTTGCCTCGAGGCTTTTTCAGATGCATTAATGTAAGCTTGAAGCTCAGGTTGGAATGCTTCCATCTTTGCCCTAACTTCTTCTGGCTCTTCCTTCCATAGCTCCCGGATGCGATGGATATATTGTTCTAGGTCAAATTCCCCAGCGCTACTAAACTCAGCTTTTACTTTATTCTGAATTTTTTCCGTTGTTTTTATGAGCTCCGGTGGAATGGCAGGACGATTAAGGCCTGACGGATTCCTAATCTGTTCATCAGCTACCTCAAGTTCTTGGACTAGATCATCATGTTTTTCTATTAAATTGGGATATTTGAGATAAATATATTTCCTCATCCTTGTCATAGGATCTGACAAAGATATTGGCATTTCTACTTGCGCCGATTGTGCTTCAGCCATGGCTTCTTGGAGTTGTCGGCTCACAGATTTAAACAACTCAGGGGCACTCTTATGTCGGCTCCATTGATAACAATCTGTATCGATCTGACCTTCACCAGAATATATTAAGTATGTACGCCCTTCAGTCCCTAGTATTCGATCGATCGCTTGGATAACATCATCAGGTATTTTGTGCATAATCAACTTTTAAACGCTTGCTAACCGGCATTGAGCTCAGCGGCCAAGGATATAATCAATCGAATTCAACTCGCCGCGCT
>CAZOUN010000120.1:0-6516 GCA_964582965.1 uncultured Anaerolineales bacterium
CCAGTTGATCATCGTTCCATAAAACCGAGACCATCTTGCTGCCATTCTGATAGGCAGCTTTCGCAACATGCCTAACCAGGGGAGCTACCTCTAGCTGCTGGGCCCATATAAAAAGCCGTTGGCCAGGCTGCAGATTCAGGCCGATTTTGACAGCCAAATCAGCATATTTATTTAACATAGCTTCTAATTCATTTCTCTTCATATATATATCCTTATTACTTTATGTAATTTTATCTTCCAATAGATTTATGATGTTTCTTCTGCAGATGATTTCAGCTGCCTTTTAATGAATTCGACCTGAGTATTTTCCGGGGAAAAGATATATAACAAGGCTTTTCCGTCCCTTTTGGCCAGGCGGGTCTGGTAGAAGAGGAAAGTATTGGAAATGACCCTGGTACCAGGTAGTAATTCACGCAGAAGTTTTATTTCCAGTTTCTTATTTGTATTGGGCAGCAGATAACATACTACAATATCTGCATCGCTCAAATCCTGGTCATAGAAATTTCCAAGGACAATTTTTACCCGGCTTCGCAAGCCCAGGATAGTTATGATCAGCTGGCACCAAATCCATAGTAAAGGGTTCAGTTCTATACCTACGACTCTTGCCTGATACATTCGAGCGGCTATGATTGCGATCCGCCCATCTCCACAACCCAGGTCATATAGCAGCTCATCTGGCTGGATCTCAGCCAGATCAAGCATTTTCCTCGTCATCTTCAATGAAGTTGGCACCCAGGGCGACCCTTTATAGGTCGTCCAGGAAATAGAGATCAACAGGGCCAGGAGTATTGAAATGAAGATGAAAAGTATTACCATCGGACAATTTTCCCTCAGTCAAAATGCTCTGCAATCGGCTCTCTATTACCCAGGATGGCGTGGACCTTTTCCAAGTCCACTGGGATATTGATCTCCTGAGGGCATTTTTCCACACATATCCCGCACTCTGTACATATTTGAGCGTTGCCGTTGGGGTTTTTTTTATCCAGTTTTTTCTCAGAACCAGCCAGCTTGCGGTAACTGCGGCGAGTTTGAAATCGCCTGATATTGCTTTGCTCCAATGATAGGGTGTTAAGGATAGCAAAATTCTGGGGGATATTGACCCCATGTGGACAGGGAATACAGTACTCACAGGATGTGCAAGGCACCAAGATCTTCCCGCGGTAGATAGCTGCCAGCCTGCCAATCACCTCATTTTC
The DNA here is from genome assembly GCA_964582965.1 of uncultured Anaerolineales bacterium. Taxonomy (GTDB): domain Bacteria; phylum Chloroflexota; class Anaerolineae; order Anaerolineales; family UBA11858; genus B10-G9. Next base: position 1,197 of record CAZOUN010000120.1, read on the forward strand.
TTCAGTACTGAGGGAGTTGATCCCGGAGCGTTCAGCACTGTCACAATTCTCAATAACCTGCTGCATATTGCTCATCCCACTCAACACTGTAGCTACTTCAGGCTTATTCCAGATGAACTGCAGAGCCCAGTCTACAGGTTTACGGTGGACAGATGATGTATCCATAACTTCAACCGCTTCCAGTGGTGGATTAGCCAGAGTACCACCTTTAACCGGTTCCATCACCACCACGGCGATGCCCTTGCTGTGGGCATACTCGAGGCCATCCGTGGTGGCCTGGATGGCAGTGTCCATATAGTTGTACTGGATCTGGGTCATATCCCAATCATAATAATCAATGATATCTCTGAAAACTGGCTGGGTATCATGGAAGGAAAAACCGATATGGCCGATCCTTCCCTGGCGCTGTGCTTCTTCCATTTTATTCATCAGCCCCAATTTCTTTAATTTATCAAACGCTCCAGCATTCATTGAATGGAATAGATATATATCCAGGAAATCCGTTTGCAGTCTTTCCATCTGCTGGTTCAGGTAGCGTTCAAAGTCCTCAGTCCTGCGCACAAGGAACATTGGAAGCTTGGTAACTAATTTGACCTTCTCACGATAACCATCTTTGAGGATCTCACCCAGGTATTTTTCACTTTCACCCAGGTGGTATGGCCAGGCCGTGTCAATGTAGTTGATACCGCGGTCAATCCCGTAACGGATAATGCGTTTGGATTCCTCAAAATCCGCTCCCATCAGGCTGAACTTGCGGGAAGGCAAGCGCATGCAGCCGAAACCCAGGGCAGAAACTTCCCAATCCAATGTTCCCATCTTTCTGTATTGCATACTATTAAGACTCCTTACTGGCTTTTTTTTCATTTTCCACTGGTTATTGTATGACAACTTTAAAATAATTAGAACTGCTCTTTGCTCAAAGAGCAGTTCTTGATAATTCTATTAATCTGACCTTCCTGGATTGGATGTTTTCAGGGAGGATATACCTATTATAATTATCCTTCTTTTTCCTCTGGCATCATTTTATGATTGGTTTCCTTAAGGTTTTTCAGCAATTCACCCAATCGAAGCAATTCCTCATCGCGGAGGACTTTCCAGGGACCAAAGTAATTCTGATTGGTAGTTTCTTCGGCATCATCGCGGATCTTCTTCCCCGCTTCAGTCACCACATAACCTTCAGACCCTAATTCGATCCATCCCTTCTTGGCCAGAACATCCAGGGTCTCCTGGTAATTTTCTATAGTGTATTGACGGTAAGGCAATCGTTCAGCCAACCCTTCAGATGTGTTCGCCACTCCATTCCAGACAAAGGTCAATACCTCCCAGGTATGGCCGTACACACTAGCTGGCCTCCAGGCTGCTATATGGGCATCATCCCTGAAAGCAATGAGATCGTCCAGATGCTGATCCACCCGGCCCAAGGTCGCGTGATCAACCTGGATGTGACCTCCGAATGATGCATCAAAACAAATTTTCCTTCCAGGTAGGTCTGTCTGGCTAATTGATTCAACCAGCTTAGCCAGGAGAGAACACAGCTCTTTTAATTGATCCACAGGGAATTTATTCAACTGATTAACATGATTGTAAAAAGCCTCATGTACAGTTTCAATGACAGAGGATCCTTTCTTGGCAGGCCGGTATTTCCCACCGCTAACTTTTTCCAAATAGCCAGCTTCGGCAGCATCTTCCAGTATTTCCTGGACGGAGTCAGGGTTCGCATAAGGATTCCTTAATTGGAAAAGATCAGCGGAGATCGGTTCAGACCCGAGGTTATAGGCCAAGAATAGGGGCTGATAAAATCGCTGCTCAGAAAAATACTCTTCGAAAAGCGGGCGCATAATATCCCGGGACAGGGGGTAAATGGAAGCGGATGTTTCTCTCATTAGCTGATACACAATCCTCTCGTCTCTCATCATGTCCTCCTTGTATATTCAAATCATAACCGATTGTTGCTCTTAACGTATTTTTGATTGGAAATTTTATTTTCCACCTCCTTCTGGAGGATGGAAAACTAAAACCGCTCTCAATTTCTTGGAGCGGTTCTATTGAATAGCTTTATTTTTCTTTATGACTTCTCGACTATGCCTCTTTGCCAGGGCCAGGCGCCTACAGTGAGCTTTCTGCGCTGGAAAAATATCAAGGCCAGAATAAAGGCTGCCAAGCCTACTCCCAATAGAACCAGGATATCGCCAGTTTTTTGCCCTTCAATTATTGCTTTCCCTGTCCCATCAAGATAAGTACTTAAAAAGAATGGCTCAAAAGGCTCAAGTAAAGGAGTCGATGCTGCCAAATTGCTTCCAAAATAACCGATCACCAGATAAGCTGTCGCGATCATGGTTGCATATCGCCTGGTGGAACAAAAAGCGGCCAGGAACATGGATATCATCCCCATAGCGAACACATAAGGCCAGGAAGCCATCACAGCCCTGAACATGTCCAACCCAACCAGCTCAGTTTCTATCTGACCTTCAATTGCAATAAAGACCAACCAGGAGACAAACGAAACGATCAGGTAAATAAAAAATGAGGAAATCGTTACTGCCAGAGCTTTGGCAGTGACGATCTGCCAGCGCGGCAAAGGCAGGGTAACCAGCATTTCCAGTCGGCCATCTTCTTCCTCTCCAGCCAGGGTGCCAGTGCCATTGCCGATGACAAAGATGGACGCGATCAGAGGCAGCATAACTATCATTATCGATCCAATCCAATCCCCAAATGTACCCAGACTCATACCCATAGCCGCATAGATATCCAGTTCTGCAAAGCTGGCCATCTCTTCAGCGACAGAGGGATATATGCCCACATAAACCAAAGGGAAGAAACATAATCCCAGGCCCCAACCCAGGATGACATTGCGCCGGAACTTCAACTCCTGGACCAATAACCTAAACATGTTTTCCTCCCTCGTCCTTGCTGTAATAAGCCAGGAATATCTCTTCCAGGCTGATATTATGGGTCTCAATATCCATCACATTGTGCTGGGCGGCAGCTGTCAATACAGCTGGCAGGTTTTCCCGAACCTCTAGAGTGATGCTCTGGTGGGTAACTTCCAATTCTGAAACTCCTTCAATATTAAATACACCTAGAGGAGCATTATCCTCGAAGATCATAGTTATGCGGTTCATGCGCTGGGCAAACAGGTCCTCCACTCTTTGGGTAGCTACCAGCTGGCCATCCCTGATGATACCCACACGGTCACAAACGGCTTGTACCTCGGAAAGAATATGGGAGGAGAAGAAAACTGTCCGGCCGTCAGCTTTGGTTTCCTTAACAAGTTCCAGCACTGTCTTTTGAACCAGCGGATCAAGTCCGCCAGTGGGTTCATCCAGGATCAATAAATCGGCCCGGTCCATAAAGGCAGCCACAACACCAACCTTCTGTTTATTACCGCGGGAAAACTGGCTGATCTTGCGCGTGGTATCCAGATCCAGCCGGTCTGCCAATTCTTTCCAGTAGCCTTTCGATTTTTTATCTTTGCGCAGATATTCATACATCTTAAAGAAGTCTCTGGCTCTCATATTGGCATATAAAGCCAGTTCGCCTGGGAGATAACCGATGTGCTTCCGGATATCTACGCCATCTTTTTGACAATCTTTACCAAAAACGGTAGCCTGACCACGTGTTGGAGGAAAAACATCCAGCAGCACTCGCTGGGTAGTGGTCTTGCCTGCCCCATTAGGGCCGAGGAACCCAAATACCTCACCTTTTTCAACAGATAGGTTGACGTCCTTGATGCCGCGGTGTTTGCCATAATAAACCGTCAAGTCCCGGGTTTCGATCACATTATTGGTCATGATTTTTCTCCATTCTTTCCTGGTAATTTGCATTGATTATTGGTCAATGAAAAGATAATCATATCATAAGCTGTTTTCCCAGTCCGTCCTACACGAATTCCCGATCTAATAAATACCTCTTGACGCTTGTTTTATCTAGTTTATAATGTGACCTTTGGGTCATGTGACCACTGGGTCATATTGATCAGGAATATAACTATGGCTAAAGACACATTTTTAAATCTGCCCGAGGAAAAGCGTAAATTCATTGAAGAGGCCGCTCTCAATGAATTCGCGGAGTTTGGTTTTGATAAAGCGAGTATTAACCGCATAGTCGAAAAAGCAGAAATTGCAAAAGGTAGTTTTTATCAATATTTTGAGGGCAAGGGCGATCTTTATAAATTTATTCTCGATCGGATCGGGGAAGAGAAACTTGCTTATATCACCCCCGCCCTTCAGAACCCAGCCGATCTGGATTTCTTTTCATTCCTGGAAGAAATATATCGCTCAGGTCTTGCCTTTGCAAAAGATCACCCAAAAAGAGGGAGAGTTGCGTTTGAGATCTATAAAAATCAAAACAATCCTTTATTTAAAGAAATTTATCAAGAGGCGATGACCAAAGGCAAGCTGTTTTACGATTCGCTTTTAGATCAAGCAATTTCGAAGGGCTCTGTAGACCCTCAGATCGATAAGGGGTTTATCATTCATATGTTAATTCACCTGCAAGTGGCCAGTTTTGATTATTATTTTGATTCGATTGGACCAGGTGACATCGAATCTGGCGTTTGGGTGGATGATGTGATGCCCACCGTGGCACTGATGATCAAATTTATAAAAAAAGGAATTCAATTTCCTTTAGAAGGAGTATCGCCCCATGATTAAAGTTGAGAACCTTCATCATTCGTATAATAATAATGATGAATACGCAGTGAAAGACGCAAATTTTGAAATTCCCGAAGGAGAAATCTTCGGTTTCCTGGGCCCTTCCGGGGCAGGAAAATCTACCACCCAGGGTATTCTGACCGGATTGCTTCCCTTGCAGAAGGGAATTGTTACTGTTGCGGGGTATGATGTAAAAACGATCAAACGCAAAATGTTTAATAAGATCGGTATGTCTTTTGAACAGTCCAATGTTTACAGCAAAATGACCGCCAAAGAAAACCTCGATTTTTATAAGAAGCTATTCGATGTGGAAACCCGCGATTCGGAAGAGCTGATCAAATTGGTAGGTCTCGATGGCAAGGAAAATGTGCGGGCTGGTGAATTTTCAAAAGGCATGAAACACCGCTTGACCTTCGCGCGCTCGATGATCAATAATCCTGAATTGTGGTTCCTCGACGAACCAACCACCGGTCTTGATCCGGCTATTGCTGCTGATATCAAAGACATCATCCGCCAACAGAATAAAAAGGGCGTCACAATCTTCCTGACTACCCACAATATGTTCATTGCAGATGAGCTCTGCAATAGAGTCGCTTTTATTGTTGACGGGGAAATTAAATTGATCGATTCCCCCAAGAAATTAAAGTTGGAATACGGTGAACAACTGG
>CAZOUN010000121.1:0-6483 GCA_964582965.1 uncultured Anaerolineales bacterium
TTAACCTTATCTACCATTGCCTCAATTTGATCCGGGGGCATGTGTTTTCGAAGATAATCAATTAACTCCTCCTGGCGCGGCTGACCAAATACCATTCGGTAAACCGCCAGAGACTGACGCAAGGCTGCTAATTTTTGATTATCCCGGCTTAAAGGCAAGGCAGGGACATGCCGTTCAATTTTGGCGCCTTCCTCGTCTGGGAAAATCCAGAAAGGCTGCAGTTCACTTATGGAATCACCATACTGTTCTCTGGCTAGAGTGAATAAAGCCTGCCAGGGATCAGCGAGGATCTCCCCCTGATTAAAAATATCTTCCCGAAAAGCTTTGGCAATATTTTTACGCACTGCATGGCATTTATAGCGATGCACCCGACCTTCTCGTTGTTCCAGGTCAACGGGATTGGTCGGTAAATTCCAGTGAACAATCGCGTGGCAGTATTGGTGAAAATCCAATCCTTCCTGGCCCACCGAGGTTGTGGTCAATACAAACGGCCAAAAAGGAGAATTAAAAGCTGACCGCACCTGATCTGCCCGCGTGGGTTCATCTGAATACTCCGATTTTTCGTCCCCGAAACGAATCCCAAAGCGGGCTCTCATGCGGTGATTCTGTATTTGAATACCCGCATCGGTTATCTGAATATCATCTACGCCGAAACTCACTGCACGCAAAGTCAATGATTCTAGCATTTTATCGGCGATTTCGGATACAGCCTCACCAGGCTCAGCGTTGGCAAGACCCAGCGACTCTTTCAAGATATGGACATATTCATCCAGAACACCTTGAATGCCTCCCTGTATAGCATATTCTAATAACCGCTGCCAGTAGGGTTCGGCGTCGTTAATGCCCCGGATGATTGCCATGGACTCCGGCCGATTATAGAATGACCGGAAACCCCAGGCTATCCGGGCTGCTGCATTCCTCATTGGTAACTCTGGATTTTTATCTGAAATACGGGAAAGCGCCCGGAGGGCACACACTCCCGGACCACCCAGTGCAAGTTTTGCCAGCACGGCCGCCAAATCAGCCGGTTGTTTACCAAGAGGTTCTTTTTTCAACAGCTCTTGAGCCTGCTGCAGATGTGCAAGCCAATAGGTTTCCTCTGCATCTTCCCTACCTGTCCAATTCTGGGCGAGATTTTCCTGAGTAAGCCAGCCTTTAGCAGCTTTCCTATAATAATGAAGATCCAGCAATATCGGAGCTGCCCAGTACCAGGCTTCATCCACCTCCCATTGGGGGTTTACCAGGCGGGCAGGCAAGTCATCCAGCAGAGCCCGGATCCTTTCTTCCAGTATTTCCAGCACCTTTGGGATAGGCAGGTATCCATGCTCTTTCCGTATTTGGAAAGGATCACAGGATTCAGCCAGCACAAGGGAGGGATACATCAACCCTAATACCGGCATACCGGTTAAACGCTCGTTTTGATATTGCAATGTAAGCAAAGGCCGGATATCAGAATAGGAGTCGTATTCAGAACCTTCCCGGTACGGTGGGAAGATCTGGCGCTCGACCTCATAGCTCAACAAAGTAGCTACAGTTTTGGGAACAACCCTCCAGGCTGAGAAAATCAATTTTTTCGTGAATTCGCTCTTATCCAGGAAAGGCTCCCCCAGTTGGTAATAGGACAGGGATGGTGGAATCCAAAGTAGCTGCCAGAGCCCCTCGCCAACAGATGTTTTAACTAAATTCCTAAGCCGAGTATTTCCAAACACAACTGGTTGATAGGATTGAATATCCTGCCAGGACAATAAAAGGTCTTTATGGTTCCTAATAATTCCCACCAGTTTATTCTCAAGATCTTCAACCTTAATCGATTTTTCAAAGTCCTGCTTAAACTTGTAGCCGTCCATAAAGTTTAACAAGTAAGGGCTGGATTTCCAGTATTCCACCGGGCTGCGCTGCCCAACGCAGGCAGCAACCTCTTCTAAACCTAGATAGTCCACCACATCTTCCACGGCAAGGTTGTATGTCTGGCTGGTGGATTCTACCAGCATGCCATTGCGGTCTTCGGAATCTGCCAAGCGTTCTGTACGAACCATATACTTCCTGAGCTCTTTCTCTATTTCACTCTGGACGGAAAGTAAATTCTCCAAGCTGCTCCGGTTGGCACCCAGGCGCAAAAATTCCCGCCGGTAGGAGTCTATCAGCTCGCGGAAGTGGGCGGTTAACAGCGAATCATCCTGTAAAAACTCAAGGGTATCGATAAAATCGCGGTAGTGGTTATCGTCCTCCTCTTCCGACAACGTATACATTTTATAAGGGGTGGCTGAGAGCAGAAGCACCCGGACATCGGTGTGCGCATCCGTATAAGAAAATAAATCACGGGCCAGCAAACTGGCCTCATCATCGCCGCTCAAGAGATGCTTAAAGCGCTGGAATTCATCCAAGATAACCAGATCCGGCTCCAGCGCCTGGAGGCAAACTTGAGCCAATATTGACCTTATTTTCCCGATAAATAGGCTCCTTTCCCTCTTATCACGATCCGGGAGACGGTGATCCATACGCTTCCTCTGGAAACGGTTAGACAATTCCTCAAAACAGCTCTTTAAATCCTGTTCTCCTTTAGCCTTTGATTCCTCAATAACCATTTCGAGCCGGTTAATGAAGCTGTCCCGGATTGTTGGATCAATCGAATCCTGATCAAATTCTTTCACCTTGGACCGAAAGCCATCCGCGCCCGCATATCCCCGCAGCACATTTTTAGGTCCTGTGCCCCAGTTCGAGATTCCCCAGGCCTGGTCTAAAAGCCAGTAGAGCAGCACTCGTTCGCTGCGGATTCCCAGAGTGGAGCGCAAGTTAAAGGAGGTGCCAGGAGTGAAGGAAACAAAGTTAAGCTTATTCTTATTGATATCTTTCAGCTGCGCTGGCAGCATGGTAATTCTGGATGTTAAAACAAAATCATCCTGGTCAGTAATGTTAAGACGATTAATATTCTGGCGGGCGATGTCACCATTGGAACAGATATAGATAATATCGATGCGGTCTGTTTTTTCCCAGAGGTGTTTCACTGTGTGGGCAATTACCCCTTTAGCCACTAAGGTTTTCCCCAGTCCGGCTTCGTCCGCGACCAGAAAGCGGTGGGTGGGATGATCGTCCCCGTACATACGGTTAAATACATACTCCACTGTTCTGCGTTGGAAATCCTTTAACCCGTTCATTACTTTCGCTAACTCATATGGAAGCTTCAAGATTTTCTCCTCAACTGCTGGCGTGTCTCCCATATTGGATCCCAAACTGCCGCAAAGTTATCCGGCAATAATTTCTCCCCCTCAGGAGTATTTTTAAGATCCTCGACTAAGCCCTGAACTTTATCGAGCTGTTCCGGTGCTCTGGCCAGGGAGGACAGCAGTAACTCGAGCAAGGGAAGGCTTAAGTCACTACCTGGCAGTCCAGAAGAAGCACTGCCACCACCTGATAAGAATTCTCCAGGCAGACCTACCTTGTGGTCCTCCTGCAGCAGCATCAACAAATACCGCAAAAACTGCTGCCGGTCTTTGAGAATTTCTTTTAATATCATTTCCGCCCGGTCATCCGGCAAACCCACCAAGGGAAGATTCAGAACAAAACGGGTGGAAAGAGTTTCCCCCTGCTCCTGGGCCGTGACAGAAAAAGCCAAAAATGATGTCAGGGCTGGTACTGAGAGGGAAGTGAATATTAACCCTTTGAAGGGATGCTCCAGGTTGAGCCGGTAGTGTTCTTCTTCGAGCGTGATTGGCCAGCAATTCACTGCCAAGTTACTATCAAGCTCACCAGGGGATCTAGATTCTAGAATGAGATTGTAATCATTCTGCCCAATTTCATCCGCCCGGAGATGAAAACCCATTTTTGTAATAACCTGTCGGGCCTGGCGCAGCTGACTCTCAAGGCGACCATGGAGCGGATTCACAGAAGTATCTTCCGGGGGCCCCGAGATAGATTGCAGGAGATCCTTGAAGTTTACCTGACCGTTATCAGAGTCCTTGAAAAGCGCTTTTATGCCCATTTGGCTTTTGCGGCCTTGGAACTCGACCAAGAATTCCACATTTTCGTAAAAAGCAGCCCGGGTGGCGTTGGCTGATCCGGTCCACAGCCGGGCCTCGTAGCCCATATCGCCAATAAATAATTTGGCGTGCAGGCCTGTATCAGGCACATCCACCAGGGCGGGCTTTTCTGTCTGATAAGCCTCTTCTTCCGTTGTTATGCCTGGATTAAAAGCATAGATCTCATTAAACCGGTCAAAACTGTCGGAGGTTAAGTTCTCAATAGCATCTGTTCTGCTAACCAGAATATTATCTTTTCCGGCTGGCGCCAACTCTTCCAATAAACCTTCTGATAAAAATGGTGCTATCACGGCCATCCGGTCAACCCGGCCTTTAAACGGCCAGCGGCGGCGCCTGTTTGGTAAACCCAGTGCCCAAAATTTAATTGATTCAAACTGATCAGGGAGTTCCCATTCCACTTTCTGGATTTCATCACCAATCAAATCAAGTTCCTCTGTGATAGGTTCAGGAAGGGGGTTTTTGGCCAGCTCTGGCAAGGAGAGGAAAAACTCACCCAGAGGGCTATTGCTGCCAATTCGGTTCACCCGATCTGTAAGAACACCATCCAGCACAAGGGAAGTATCCCAGGAGCGATCAAAGGTTAAATTTCTACTGAGAACCAGCAGGCGGTACAGGGTCTGCTGGTCTTCGGCGACATACCTTAAAGCCCAGACTTTGGGGTGGAATACACCGTTATCACTCGGGGCAGTAACCTCAAAAACTGAATTTTCCAGATAACTGATCAGGAGCTGATGCTCACGCGGTATTTTAATCTGGCCGCTCTGACAGAAAATCCGAATGCGGTCAGCGTACATGCGCATGGTATGTAAAAGACCCAGGGGATCAGTTTGGACAGCCTCCTGATCAAATAAGGTGAAGGCTACCGGCGCGGTTAACAAGGCCAGCAAATCCAGGGAATAGGTTGTGCCAACTGCCAGGCTGAGCTCATACCCTTCCGGAGGGCGGAGCATTTCTAGCAGCATGGCTCGGCGATGTGGTTCCAGCATATTTATCTATTCAACCCCGCGATGATGTCATTAATAATCTGTCTGGCACCGCTATTCCAGCGATAATCAATCTGGCCGGTTCCAGCCGCTCCACCCCATAGCTCTCTGGCTCGTTGGCTAAATAGGCGCGCCTGACCTCGTTTTAGCAATCTCTCGCGATTACGAATTAAATCCTTGGCCCGGGATTGATCTTGAATCCCTTCCGGATTCGACAGAGCCAGCCCCCACCAATCATTGATAAAGTTTTTGGTAAAGAGAGGCACGCGTTTGGATTCTTTTTCGACAAGTACCCAAAATTCATTTCTATCCCAACTGGTAAAATCATCCCAGCGGTTTCTTAGCAAGTAGGCCCATTCTGCAAGACTGCCCTGGTAGCGCTCAATATACTCTTCATTGCCAATTAATTCTGAAAGCATCAGGTTATAAAGCAGCGGCGCACCCCAAATCAGCTCGGAAAAGTTACGAGCCTGTACCAGCCAGTTATTTAAAGGTTCCAGTAAATTTTCTGTGAGCGGAATGCTCCATGGAAAACGTGACGCTGGTACAGGGTCTTGTTTATCTACCAGATAGGTTAACAAAGAACCCCCCACCTGGCTGAGCAGTCTTTCCTGCAGATAGGAAGCTTGTTTTTTAGTTAGATCAATCACGGCGGATTCGGGAAAATCGGCAGGAGCATCCGGCAAACCGAGGTGCCAGTTAGGGAGCGGACCACCAGAAATTAGGTCGCCATCGTCGTTCCTATTCTGATAGCGCAGGGAGGCATAATAGCCATCCAGGGAGCGGTGGTACTGACTGAGTGGGCCCGGGAAGCGGCGGATGCCCCATTGTTCTAGGCCGTTCCAGTAAATCCGACTGGGAAGGCGCTGGAGATCGGATTTAGCCAAGGAGCCGATGACTCCTTCATTCTCGCCATTCTCCAGCAAACTGTAAATCAACTGGACTTCTTCCTGCCGGGCTCGGCTGTTAATTTTCCGGGAAGGAATTCTGTACCTCTCCAGATCCCGGTAGATCCAGGGAATAAACAGGAAATATTTGGCCCGGGTCTGGATCGTGCTGGTTCCCGGGAAAAGCAGGTCGCTGAATGTATCACGAACTACCCCAATACCAAGTTCATCGACAGTATCACTCTCACGAAAGAGAGCAAGAATGTCCATCGTTTTTTGGCGCTGTTCGTCTGAAAAATCAAGCCAGGAAAATGAGGAGGGCATATATTCTACTAGAATCCAGGAATTTTATGATGTTTTATCCATTAAGATTATAGTATACGAGCAATCAATCTCTCCGCCATTAACTTTACAATAAAGATATTCACCGTATCTAATCAACGAATATTTGATTGGCATTATATATCTAAAAACGCATACTGATTTAATTTCTGTTTTCTCGTTTCCCAATCAGGACCAGAGGGGGCATTTGAACAGAAAGTTACGGTTTAAAAGTGGATGACAGCCGGGAAGGGC
>CAZOUN010000122.1:0-6363 GCA_964582965.1 uncultured Anaerolineales bacterium
TTTACGATCAGCTTTGATCTTAGCGAAGACCCCACAGATCACTATTCCTTTGCAACTATTACAGCCTGCACCCAGGAAAATTTGGCGGGCAACTGCTTTGTGAGTGAGTTTGCCTTCACACCATAAGAAAAATGAGGGCGTAAATTAAAAAAGGGAGTAAGTTCTTTCAATTGGACTCACTCCCTTTGCTTGAAACAAGATAAAGGATGTGGTTTCCCACGAGAAAACCACATCCTTTTTTTATGAAATCAATTAACTGTTAATCTTTTCTTCCAGCAAAGAAATCAGATGCTCGATCAATGGCCTGATCATCCGGTTTGCTCCTAACGATCCGCCTTCATCTACCCGGCCGGCCTGCATTGTCGCCATCAGTTCGGGGTCCATACCTTCAGCTCCGCTTCCTCCACCCTGACCTCCTCCGGGCCGGGTCCCTTCTGGCATTCCTTCCGGCCGATTTGGACGCGTGCCATCACCTTCACCAGATCCGTCTGACCTAAGATTGTCCATAACACCCAGGTCACTTATTAATGTTCCCATACTTTCCTGAGTGAGTTCCAATCCGGCAATATAATTGATCTGCTCGGACGTCATCAGCCCTTCAATCTCATTGATCAATCCTGTTAACTCTTCAGGTGCTGTGCTATCACTCTCAAGCAGTGAGATATATAGCTTCCAATATGGTATGAGGGTCTCTGCCAGTTCTACGTCCACAACAAGCTCCGTATCTTCCAGGGTCAAGGTTCCCACAACAAGCTGGAGAGCTGGCGAAAGTGCATCATCTGCATAATCTGTACTTAGACCGCTATTGTCAATTTCCGAACTCCCAGTCTGGACATCAACTCCATCCACTTCAGCAGTTTTTGATTCGCAAGCAGATAACAGCAACACTACTATAAATAACACACCAAGTTTTTTCATCCAATTCATTTTTTCCATCCTTATTTACTGATTACTACCAATTAATACAACATCGCCTTCTGATAAACCCCCTGTAATTTCCACAAATAAGACATCCCTCAATCCCAAATCAACCTCTACCAGGATTTTCTCACCATCATTCTGAATAAGGTATACAAGTCCTTGCTCCTCATTCTCTTCCTGTAAGCCTTCAACTGGAAGCAAGATCGCATTCTGTGCTTCACCTACAATTGCTTCCACGGTTGCAGTAGAGGATAATGGCAGATCTGCCCAACCTGTTTGAGTGATGTCCAGTTCCACCAGGGCACTAACTGTAGTCGTGTTCTGTCTGGTTTGAAGAGTCGGATCTACAAATACTATCTGACCCTGATATATTTTCTCGGGCAGACTATCGAATTCAACTTCCACAGGCATACCTACCTTCACCAGGGACCAATCTCCCTCATCAAATGAAGCTTCGACTGTAGGTGGTTCCAGATGGGCTATGGTCATGACATTTTTTGTACCAACCTTTTCTAACTCCTGGATGTTCAGTTCAACGATCACACCACCGATGGGTGCTATTAATACCGATTCCTCCAGGGTTGCCTTTGCATCTGAAACCGCTGCGCTGTATTTTTCAAGCTTTACTAACTGCGATCCATAAGCATCTTCTGGAATCTCACCATCAATCAGAGCGACCAGATAGGCCTCCCCTTCTTCAACTCGAGCTTCTGCGCCAGTTAATTCCGCCCTGGCCAGAGCGATTTCAGTTTCCGATGGAGGATCAAAATAATCATGCCAGAACCCAAACCGATCTCGCCAGGGGAAATTGAAAAAATCTGGCACATACTCTTCTGCATAGGTTTCCCAATTCATCATCAGGCTCAGAGCTGCATGATCAATTATCCCCTGTGCCTCGGCGATCCTTTGATCTGCATCATCTGAAGGATTCAACTCGGCATCCAATTCTGCTTGTCGCAGTACCTGCTCTGCATTCCGCAAACGAAGTTCTGTTAGATATACATATGGGCTGATCAAAAAACTGAGTTCAGATTCCGCACTGAGGACTGCCTTTTGGGCCTCAGCAATTTCCAGAGCAGCAGCAGCAACAGAAGCTTCAGAGGTCAACTCTCGCAACTCAGCTTGCGCTTTTACCAGGTTTTCAATCAACTTTTCATCGTCCAGTCTTGCCAGAACCTGTCCTTCCTCCACATAATCGCCAGTCACTACCAGTATTTCCTCAATAACTCCACTATTCTCAAAACCGAATTCTACTTCTTCGGACGCGATCAGAGTTCCACTTCCAATCGCGGAAACCCGGATATCCCCAGTACGAATGGTTGCTACTGTTACACTGGACATATCTCCTGCATCCAGTTCTGAATTCAATATCTGAAACAGGCCAAATCCAACAAGGATAATTAGCGTACTAGCTAATAACGGCCAGTATTTCTTTTTTGAAATTTTGTTTTTTTTCTCAAGTTCCATTAATTTTCCAATTTTCATACTATCCAAATTAGTAACTCTATACATTCCGACCAGATCTCTTCATACCTTCCCTGACCTCAAAATCAATCAGGGAAGGAGTTTAAAGGAGAGATAAACTGGGATTATTTCATTCTATTCATAACGCAGGGCATCTATGGGATCCAGCTGGGCTGCTTGATTGGCAGGGTAGAATCCAAAAAAGATTCCAATCGTTGCAGCGGATCCAAAGGCCATTAGTACCGAACTGATTACGATTACAGTCCGCATACCAGTTGCCTGGCCAAAAACCCAAGCGCCAATCACGCCTGTGGCTACACCAATCAGGCCACCAATTAAGCTGAGCAGCAAAGCTTCTGTGAGGAACTGCCAGCGAATATCATTCGGGGTGGCACCGACTGATTGGCGGATACCAATCTCCCGAGTTCGTTCAGTAACACTGACAAGCATGATATTCATGATGCCAATCCCTCCTACGATCAGGGAAACACCTGCTACCCAAGCCAACAATGATCGAAACGCTGCTGTGGTAGATTCCTGGGTAGTGATGATATCCTGCTGGGTAGTAATCACAAAATCAGCCTCTTCCAAAGTAACTTCATGGAGTTTTGCCAGCAGAAGTGATATTTGATAGATCACATCATCCAGGGTTCTTTCCCCTTCATTTCCAACGGTTTCGTCCACTTCAACATAAATCAACCTCACCCTGTCCCCCATAAAACGAGAAAACTTGTTATCAGTCAATTTTTCAAGCACTATCGTAATGGGCGTATATAGGCGAGAATCGTAATCTACATCTCCAACCATACCTTTTTCCTCGAAGACACCCACGACTGTTAATCGGACAGTGCCGCCCACGGTGACTGTCTCGCCATAGGGATCCTGGCTGCCGAATATTTCCTCCGCCAGGCTGCTTCCCAAAACTGCTATTGAGGTGGTCCTATCAATTTCCTGCTGTGTAAAATAACGACCGCTGGCGATTTCCATATCCCTTACAGAAGGAAAATCACCTGTCGTTCCCATTATCGTCACATCATCAAGAGATACATCTCCAGCTTTAAGTGTCTGGGTAGAACTTTGTTCAACAACGACCCCTTTCACGCCATTAATCTGGTCTGCAATTGCAAAGGCGTCGTCATATACCAACCCTCCGCTGCTCATCCCCTCACCAGGTCTCCCCTGACCAAAACTAGCAGAAACATATATCAAATTGGAACCCAGTCCTGTGATCTGCTCTTGAATAGTAGCTTCTGTGCCGGCGCTGATAGCAATCATGATTATTACAGCTGAAACGCCAATTATGATGCCTAACATGGTCAACAGAGAACGGATCTTATTCTTTAATAAGGCCAACCAGGCGATCTTAATCACTTTGATAGGTTTCATTTCAGCTGTGCTCCTTGCCGTTTTTTACTTCGCGGTCCACTTTTCCATCCAGCAAATGAATGGTCCGGTCTGTATACGCCGCAATTTCCGGATCATGGGTCACCATCACAATAGTGACGCCTTGCTTGTGCAGCTTCACCAATAACTCCATAATTTCTGCGCCAGACTTGCTGTCCAGATTGCCTGTGGGCTCATCTGCCAGCACCATCACAGGGTCATTCACTAACGCCCTGGCTATAGATACCCTCTGCTGCTGTCCTCCGGAAAGCTCCTGTGGTTCGTGATATATTCGATCACCCAGACCTACAGCACCAAGCATTTTTACAGCTTTTTCATTCTGTTCCTCATCTGTTAATGGGGAGTTTCGATCATAGAACAGAGGCAAGATCACATTTTGCAGTGCCGGTGTTCTGGCAAGTAAGTTGTAGCTTTGAAAAATAAAACCCAATTTCTGATTGCGGATTTGGGCCAACTCTACCTTATCCAAATCGCTGACATCTTCGCCATCCAGGAAATATGCCCCCGAGCTCGGACTCATCAAACATCCTAAGACATTCATCAGAGTCGTCTTTCCTGATCCTGATGGTCCCATAATAGCTACAAACTCACCTTCCTGGACCTGGATGGATGCGCCATCCAGAGCACGAACTTCAAATTCTCCCATCTGGTAGACTTTGACCAGATCCTTACCGTCAATTATCGCTTTTCCTTTTTTCATTGAGCTGTCTCCACCTTACCAGTCGTCACCAGATCACCCTGTTTGATACCTGAGATAATTTCTGCATAGATCAGGTCCTGCAGACCAACTTCTACCAGTCTCATCCTGGGCTGATCACCTTCCATTACAAAAACCGCATACTCCCCTTCAGAGATCTCACGCAGGGCTTCAACCGGGATCAGAACAGCGTTTTCTGCTCTCCCGCCGATGACATCCACACCAGCTGCGGAACCCACAGGTAATTCACCCCAACCAGTCTTGGAAGTATCCAATTCAACTACCGCATACACGACTGTGGTATTCTGCTGAGAAACCAAACCGGGATCAACATGTACTACCTGGCCTTCGTAAATATTATCTGGCAGGGCATCAAAGATCACTTCAACCGGGAAACCTTCCTGGACATTCATCCAATCAGACTCGTCAAAATAAGCATCCAGGGTAGGCGGGGTCAAATCGGATATCACAAGTACTACTTCATTCCCAACCATTTCGGAGACATCTACATTGATTTGTGTAACAGTACCTGGGATGGGAGCTACCAGATTGGTGGCTTCCAAGTCTTCCAAGGTATCCTCCACCTCTTGACGGGCTTGACGGATAGCCGATGCTTTAGAGCCAGTGGCATCCTCAGGAAGATCCTGATCGTTCTTCAACGACTCGAGCAGCACCTCCAATTCTGATATAGTAGCTTCTGCCAGGCTGATCTGTGCTCGCACAGATGCAATTTCCGCCTCGGTGGGTCCTTCAGTGAACCAGACCTTTTCATTCCCGTCCCAGTAAAAATCTTCGAAATTATCAGGCGCATATTCGTCGTCGTAATACTGCCACTGCACCTGCAAATTTGATTCAGCCCATCTCACATTTTGTTCAGTTGATTTCAATAAGTCATCATTCTCGTTTGAGGGGTCTGCTTCATAGGCAGACTGAGCCTCAGTCAGGGTAGTAGAATATTTTTCCACGTATCCTTCAGCTTTGTACACCGCCGGGCTGATCAACCCAACCAGGTTATCGATATCATCTTCCAGATCGATCATGGTTTTGGCCAGGGATATCTCGATCTCAGCAATAGCAGAAGCCGAAGTTAGTTCCCGTAAATCCCGCCGGGCTTCAATCAGGTTTTCCTGGCGATCGTTATCATCTAAACGGGCCAGTAAATCACCTACTTCGACCTCATCTCCTACTTCGACCAGCAATTCAACTAGCTCTTCCTGCACGCCGTCACTAATATCAAAACTCACATCTACCACAGCAGAAGGAATCAGCGTACCTGCACCAGCAGCATATAGGGTGATATCACCCCGGCGTGCAGTAGAGGTCTGTACAGCGGTTTCATCACTTTCCAATATTTGCGTCGGCAAATACAACCATTGGTAAGCTGCAAATGCACAAACAGCCACTACAACCACTGCAGCACCAATTATCCAATACTTCCTGTTTGATCTTTCTTTGGTCTGCATTCAATTTACTCCTCATTAAATAACAATAGCCATACTCTGGCTAATTGTACAAAGATGTTATTAAGGAATTGTTTAGGAATTATTTGGGGATAAATAAGAGAAAGAATCTAGCAAAAGATAGGGATTAAGTCTTTTAATACAAAGGATACGGTTTCCTTGAAGGAAACCGTATCCTTCTCAGGTTTTACTCCACAATCACTCTATCACTTCCGCTGCGGCCAAAGACCTCGGGAGAATACATTTCCTCAGCTTTGGCAGGCGGTACTACAAAGATACCAGGAGTTGTTGCCCGCGCCACATAGGTATACTCAAACACACCATCCCACAGCAGTGACGTGAAGGCTTCTGCCCGCTCATCACGCATGTTCTGGTGTTCATACCAGGGTCCCCACCACCACCACCATCCATAGCTGG
>CAZOUN010000123.1:0-6271 GCA_964582965.1 uncultured Anaerolineales bacterium
AGTTTTAAGGAACAGGCTGTTGGACACCTCACCCTTTATCCATTGGTCAAAGGAGAAGTGGTCTTACCTGAAAAATTGGCAGGGGATCAGGGAGGAGCAGTTGCTCAGCGCTGTCCGGCTGGCAAATGGTGTGTCAGCATTCCGGTCGTTTGGTTTATCGCAGCCCCGCCGGATTTGTCTGAAGGTGACCGGGTGGAGATCGCCTCAGCCCTTCCTGGGGGAGCCCTGGATGATGTGGGTTTTGTCGCTACCCGCGTTCAGGTAGTGGACTTACCAGACGCGGTTGACTCTCCCGCCTATGTTTTTGCTGTCGATGATCAGGAAGCTTTATCTCTGCTTTATGCTAGGGCTAACGAATTCCATCTCTTAGTGCTGCTCCGTCCGGCGGGAGAATAAAACATGTCTACAGTGATCGGGATCTTCTCCGCTAAAGGTGGTGTTGGAAAGACTATTCTCGCTACCAACCTGGCAGTTGCTCTAGGGGTTGGGCACCACCGTAAAACAGTATTAATCGACCTCAATCAAGGGCTTGGAACGGCGGATTTGCTGCTTGACCTCGAGCCGGAGAACAGCTGGCAGGACTTAATTCCTGTTATCGATGAATTATCCCCCAAACACATCAAACTGGCAGTTACGGAATTTTGTCCCGGGGTAGATCTGCTGACTTCCCCTCCTGAAATAACCTGGAAAGGGACATTAACCAAGAAGAACCTATCTTCACTTTTGGATGCTCTCCGGGAAGAATATGATCTGGTTGTGGTGGATACTTCCTCCGGAAGCGGTCCTGTGACTGGGGCAGCGCTCTCCCTGGTTGATATCCGTCTGGTCCTTCTCACACCAGACGCACCATGTTTGCGATCAACCTCACGCTTTCTGGCTGGTTTGCTCGAAAAGGATAAAATCACAGGATTGGTCATCAACCAGCAATCCCCCGGTGCAGCCATCACTCCAGATGAGATTAAGGACCATCTGGGAGAACAATTATTCGGCGTATTTCCAATTGACGCGGCCGGTGTGTGGGCGAATATCAGCTATGGCGAGCCCTGTGTGCTCCGAAAATCCAGCAAATTGGGAAAATCAATCAGGCAGTTCACGGCTCGGCTGCTAAAGATGATCGATCAGAAGGGGATCTGAGAACTCAATATGACAATAATCGATCAGGCAGCGCTCGAAGATAAATTACACCGGCTGGCAAGTGAGTATATCCAGGTTCAATCAACCGCTGAAAGTGGTCCTATCTCCTACACCAAAGATCGTGAGCGTTTAACGAAAATCATCAGGAGGCTGCTGCAGCGAGAGAGTGAGATCCTTCCCCAGAAAACCGAAGATGAAATTATCCAGGCTGTTGTCCATCGCATTGTAGGACTTGGTCCGATCGAACCTTATCTGAATGATCCCCAGGTCACTGAAATCATGGTGAATGGCCCGGATGAGATCTTTGTCGAAAAAGAAGGGGAACTGTTCCAGGTTAAGATTTCATTCCGAGATGAAGAACATATTCTAAATGTGATCGACCGCATTGTCGCCCCCCTGGGTCGGCGTGTGGATGAATCCACACCATTTGTAGATGCCCGCCTGCCGGATGGATCACGCGTGAATGCCATCATCCCTCCCCTGGCACTGCGCTCACCAGCATTAACCATCCGCCGTTTTTCTCCAGAACCATTTACCCTGAAGAGGCTGGTTTCCATGGAAAGCCTTAACCAGCAAATGGCTGGTTTTTTACAGGCCTGTGTCCGGGCCCGGCTGAACATATTGATCTCTGGAGGAACTGGTTCTGGGAAAACCTCGACCCTCAATGCCTTGGCTCGTTGTATTCCGGAGAGGGAACGGTTGGTCACAATAGAAGATACGGCAGAACTACAGCTGATGGCGAAAAACCTGGTTTCTCTGGAATCCCGACCACCTAATATTGAAGGAACGGGAGAAGTGAAGATCCGCACCCTGGTCCACAACGCTCTCCGCATGCGCCCGGATAGGATTATTGTGGGAGAAGTGCGAGGTCCGGAAGCTTTTGATATGATACAGGCTATGAATACAGGACATCCGGGTTCCTTAACCACCGTTCATGCAAATTCCCCCGTAGATGCCATCCGCCGCCTGGAATCAATGGTATTGATGGCGGGTTTGGATCTGCCGCAGCCGGCCATCCGGGAGCAAATTGCCAGTTCTCTGGATCTTATCGTTCAACAGGAGCGGTTGCCGGACGGGAAGAGGAAGATCGTATCTATTGCCGAAGTGCACGCGACGCAGGAGGATGACTGGGAGAATATCAGGGTTAACGCGGAAGAGATATTCACATTCCAGCGGGAAGGATTGGATGATAGTGGTAGAACCCTGGGCGAATTCCAGACGACAGGAATTGAGCCCCATTGTCTGGCTAAGATTAAAAACAGCGGATTCTCTGTTAAGGATCCCCTGGAGGATTGAGTGGTTGTTTATGTTGTTGGTTTCATTCTCTATTTAGCAGGTTTGTTACTGACTTGGCTGTTCCGGGATAGATTATTCGGTGAGCTTTCTGCAACTGAACCTATCTTCCTTGGAATTGCTGCGGGCAGTCTTTTATTAATTGCCTCACTTCAGGTGGTAGAGAGTTTAAGGGGGAAGGAGCTGCGCCTGGCCTGGCGTAAGCGTTTGGAAGATAGAGAAGGGGTTGCCTTGCCCTCGACCTGGTGGCAATCATCCAATACACTGATCCATCATATCAATTTCTCCCTGAATCGTGGATTTCAGAAGGGGTTGGGCAGGATATTGCTGGGATGGTGGCAGGATGCTGGTTTTGGATCACAACCACTGCCTTTTTTGATAGTGCTGTTAGGTATCATCTGCAGCGGGGTTTTTTTGGGATACCTCATCACTGGAAGAACCCTACTGAGCGGATTTGTCACATTTTTACTCCTGACAGGGTTTTTTACATTACTTTATTCCAGGGCCAGATTAAAGCGCCAATTATTCCAGGATCAATTTCCAGGTATCCTGGATCGATTGTCTGATTCGTTGCAGGCCGGATTTTCATTACAGCAAGCAATCGAATTTGTGATTCCAAGCCTATCTCAGCCCGGTGCTTCGGAAATGGGAAAAATATCTGCCCAGGTCCAGGTCGGATTCACAGTGGACCAGGCCCTTGCGGAGCTGTATCAGCGTCGTCCCAACGAGGATGTCCGGCTGCTGGTGGAAGGGTTAACTCTTCAGCGCCAGGTGGGTGGAAATATGGCTGCGATGATGCGCGAGATGGCGGAAATGATCAGGAAACGGGTTGAGTTGGGCAACGAAGTTCGGACGATGACTGCCCAGGGCAGGCTTTCTGCGGTCGTGATCGCTTTGTTAGTCCCTGTATCCCTCGGGTTGCTTTCTATGTTCCCAGGATATACGGATGTGTTATTTAATACCACCATTGGAAATCTTGTTTTGATCACTGCTGGTATTCTCGAGCTGATAGGCGCTGCAATAGTGATCCGACTGATCAGGATTGAGGTGTAGCTATGGGTATTTTGTATTTAATTTCAATTCTTTTCGGCTTGATCATATTTTTGGTATTGATGTCTTTGATCTCGATCGATGATTATAAAGCCAGTATCCGGATCCATAAAAGATTTTTAAATCAGGATACCCCACCTCCGGTTTCCTATAAAAGTCGACTATTGTCCATCCTGGATGCCATAAAGCTTCCGGATTTTGTCACCGAGATGGTGGATGAGCAGACATTTATATGGTCTGGCATCCAGATGACCCACCACCAGTTCATGACATTCTGGTGGTTGATCTCTTTAGTGGGTTTTTTTCTGGGTCTTTTTATGATCGGATTGGGTTACAAGGATCTGGCTGGCAGTCTGATATTTTTTACCATAATCCTTTTCCTGATTGTTGGCCCCTATCTCTATCTTAAATATCGGATCAGGGAGCGGGGAAGGGCAGTAGAAAGATCTCTTCCGGATTTCTTGGATATGCTGACTTTTACAGTCGAAGCCGGATTAGGATTAGTACCTGCTTTAAAGAGAGTTAGCAACGGTTTTGTAGGGGTCTTGGGGGAGGAGTTGCGGCAAGCCCTGATCAAAATTGATTTGGGATTTACGAGGAAGGAGGCTCTGAAGGAACTATCCAACCGAATTCCATCTTTGGATGTTCAGCATTTTTTGGAAGCGATCCTGTTATCTGAACGTCTTGGAACATCATTGGCCAGAACACTCAGGGTTCAAGCTAATTTGTTGCGTACCCGCCGGCGGCAGCGGGCAGAGGTTAAAGCCCAGACAGCGCCTATCCGAATCATCCCGGCACTAGTATTTTTCTTTTTGCCAAGTTTGCTGCTGATTTATTTGGCCCCTCCAATCATTAATTTCCTCTTCCGCCGATGAGATTGATAACCCATCTCAGGAAGAAAGCAAATAAACGGGTAGGAAACCCAATTTCCGGACAGAGCCTGGTTGAGTTTGCTTTTGTCCTGCCGATCTTGTTATTGTTGATGGTTGCGATCATCGACTTTGGAATACTATTCTATTCCCAGATGGCAGTGTCCAATGCGGCCTGGGAGGGAGCCCGGGCCGGGGCGACGATCATTGACCCGACCCAGGGTGATCAGGAGATTATCGGGGCAGTTCACCAGGCAGCCTTCGGCCTGGATATCTCGCAATTATTAGTGGATATCGATCCAGACCAGGATGAACCACCCAGAAATCAAGCATTTCCTGCACCCCGGGGAGACTCACTTACGGTAACAGTCCAGTACCATGTTGAACTGACTTTTCCCCGGATCACTTTGCCCGTCACTGGAAAAGCAGTGACTCGTATGGAGTACCAAAACCCGTGAGGAAAAATGAAAAGGGCCAGGTGATCATCATCGTGGCCGTTATCCTGGTTGTGGTGCTCACAATCCTGGCGGTCATCATTGACGGGGCTCGTTTGATGGTGGAGCAGCAAGAGATTAACAGGGCTGCCGATGCTGCAGGAAAAGCGGGCTTGATCATTGTGGGAGATCAAATGGTCACCCAGGTGGTAGCCGCCCAAACTGCAGCGGCCAGTATTACTCTGACGGCAACTACGATTGGAAACACACCGGGTCCAACACTGACACCTACACCGGCGGCTGATGATTTTTTCTCCTGGATAAATGACGATCACCGTAAGACCCTGGTCGCCCCGCCAATGCAGACTCTGGTGACGACTCACGTGATAGGCAGTGCCGAGGAGAATGATCACGGGATGAGTAATCCAGTTATAACGGGATTGGAGATTACTTATCCAGACCATTACCTTGTGGGAGATCAGGATATTCAAATTGCGGTTCGTATCGATCGAGTCGTGGCGATAATATTTGGCAGCCTGTTCAATCTTGAGGAAGGAGTTCTATCTGGGAACACAAAACAAAACATCCCTCAACGATAAAAAAGACCTGCTGGTCATGCTGGTAAGGATCGCTCCCTTTTTGGGATTGGGACTGTTGGCTGCAATTCTTGGTTATCAAATTGCAGAGCTTGTACCGGTGGCTGCCAGGGTATATCTTCAGATCGTTTTCCTGGGTTTGATTTTCAGTATGATCATTTTAGACAAGGAACCGGGTTGGAATTTGGTTTTATTGATTTGTTTCGGATTAACAGCTGGAATGATGCTTGTCTGGTCTGGGGGTAATTTGCTCCAGCTGAAGTCCTGGGTAGTGTTTTTATTATTATTTATCATTTCTCTTGCTGGGGGAGCTTTAATGAAAGGAGCTGGAGGACGGGTGGCAGGGGTGTTGTTCTTTTGCACTCTATTGTATATGATAGGGTGGATTTTATTTGCGTTTATCTCCCTGCCGGATCTGACAGGAATCATCTGGATCGTTTTGGGTTTAGCGCTATTTACGTTCATTTTAATGGCAGTGATCAGCCAGGGAAAAACTCAGAATGATGAGTCCAGTGCAGTACCCTTATCCATTCAGCTATTTGTGGTTCTGTTCAATCTCTGCTGGTTGTCAAGCTTATTGTAGAATAGAAACACGCAGCTATCATTTTTCCAAACATGAGTGATAAATTTGGTCTGGACTTCAAAGCCCATGCTGGAGTAGAGCTTGCAAGCGATCTCATTTGAAAGGTCCACCTCGATGGAGAAGACATCTTCCGTTCCCAGATAATCTTATTACGTGTTCTCGTCTCATTACCAAGTTCCCCGACGACTAATGAAGCAGCTCTAATGAGGGCGGAAAAAGCAGCGGATATTTTGGTCCGCGAATATCTGGGTCGCATAGCAGCCAGCGTTCAAGAGCATGGCATTACAGTGCAAATAATTGTCATCAAGGGAC
>CAZOUN010000124.1:0-5985 GCA_964582965.1 uncultured Anaerolineales bacterium
ATCCCTCAACGAGCATACCTTCCCGGTCAAGATCTGTGAATCCCAGGGGGCCGTGTACAGCAGTACAGCCCAATTCTGCTGCCCAAGCTTCTACTTTACTCATCATGGCATCGATCACATCTGGATCGTCAATGAAATCGATCCAGCCAAAACGCATATAATCCTCACCCCAAGTTTCTGTGTGCAATTTATTATGGATTGCAGCCACGCGTCCAACGATCTTGTCCCCCTGGTAAGCCAGGAAATAATGAGCCTGGCAGTGATCAAAGGCTGAGTTCTTATCCCAGTGCAAGTTGTTCATCTCATCAAAATCCAGAGCGGGCACCCAGGCGGTATTATCCCTGGGTATCGAATGTGGAAAACGGATGAACTTCTTTAACTCACGGGTTGTAGTAATTTCTTTAACAAGGGTAATCATTTTTTCTTCCTCCACCTGGCAGAGGTATGATGCTTAAATCTGAATTTAACAGCTCATGGATTATAACTGAAATCAGGGGAAGAAGATGCGGGAATGGTAATAGATTTGCGTTTTATAGTTAAGGTTTAAGGTTAAAAGTTAATGCGGCCCTGTTTTACCACCATTTTAGATATCGTTTAAGAACCTCTTCCTTGAAGAGATTTGTCCTATAATTAATAACTGCTGGTTTTATAAATTGATAGTTTAATAATCAGAAGCTAGAGAGGATTCTTATGGAAATCATCAAAAATTCCCTCATGCAATGGGGCGAAGCCATGCAGCTCACCATGGAAAATCGTTCCCTATTCTACTCCCAAGTTTTGGAGCACTGGCGTGTTAAAAAATGGGCTGGAAAGGATGCCAGAAGTTTCATTTATGAGGGCAGATCTTTCGAGGAAGCATTTAAAGCCTTTATGGGACACCACACTATCAACCCTTCCACAGCCGATGAAGGAGAAGCTTAGGACTGGGAACGAGGATGGCAACAAAGGCCAGGAGATGGAAGACCGGGAAAGGTTTGAGGGTTTTTATAATAGACAATCACTATCTGGGATGCGCTCCCTGATATTTTCTATCACTTCTCTCCGTACAGCTAGGGGAGGAACGGGGACTGTGCTCTTGAGGCAAAAAATTATATGATTGGAACTATACCAATATTTATCTTAATCTTGATCTTTATCGTTGCCATCGCCATGACTATGGTTGGCAAGGGCGGCGGCAACTTTTATGTGGTGATCCTTGCACTCATCCAGATTCCAATGCACGAGGCGTCCACCACAGGTCAGTTCATCCTGTTTGCCGCCTCTATCGCGGCGATATTCATCTTCCAGAAGAATAAAACCGTTTCCTGGCCCCTGGCAATCATAATTGGCGGGATGACATCCTTATCTGCATTGGGAGGTGGATACTTATCCCATTTATTTAGCAGTTTTGCCTTGAAAATTCTCTTTTCGGGGATGCTGCTGATTGCCGGCGGAGTAATGTTAATCCCAGTTATTCGGAAAGAACCAGCACATAATCAAACACGTTTTGGTTTGGTCAACATCAGAGACGGCTTGATGGAATATTCAGTGGATCTAGTAATCGCGATACCGGCTTCATTGATAACTGGTTTTGGCTCAGGTATGGTAGGTGTTTCCGGAGGGTCATTCCTGGTGCCATTGATGGTTTTCGCCTGTGGGGTCCCCATGCACACTGCAGTTGGTACCGCCTCTACGCTGATTGCAGCCACCGCTCTCATGGGCTTTACCGGGCATGCGCTGCAGGGGGACTTCAATCCCTCATGGGCAATTCCTCTAGCAATGGTCACGATTGTTGGTGGGATCATCGGTGGTTTATTATCCCTCAAAACAAAACCGAAGAACCTAAAAAGATTATTCGCCTATACTAACTGGCTGGCAGCTTTATTTATGCTCTATAATGCGCTGCATATGAATGGCTATATCTAGGGGAAACCCATTGAGCTTGACATAGGTCGATCCAAGACCTTTTCATTGGTAACTAGACGGTTTACGGATCTCGCAATTTAAGCAGATCGATTTCCTACAAAGGTAATATATGTGGGATCTGCCATATTCCCAAGAGATAATCGACACCTTGCACGAGCTGATTCTGCTGGAGTAGTAAATATACTACAGATTAATTGGCAAGATGTGCTGGACCAGAAGTGTGGATCCGGATGAAGGATAGTTTATCGGTTTTCTTGAAGATCAGGCCGATTTATACTTCTTAGCAACCATGCTTGAAAAAGAAGAATCCCGGATTTCCCTTGGAGTAATTAAAAAAAATCACCCCTTTCACAATTCCGAAAGGGGTGATTCAAATTTAGCTAGTTGATCTATTCAACCGGATAGAAAACCAGGTCATAGGGTGTTAAACGCCCAGGTAAACTGCGGTCCATCTTCCTTATTCGCCCGCTACAGGGGTCAGAGATGGTAATGAATTTCAAATTGCCATCGGGCATGATCTCTGCGAGGTAATTTCCTGTATCTCCCAAACAAAGTGCATAACCAGTAGCGATAATGTTGTCATCCTCAAACGTCAATTTCCAGCTGTCAGTGGAGCCTTTCTCCAGATCTTCAGAGGAAGTAGCTACCCGGAACATACCATCCTGAGAGATCACCGCTATAAAATTCCCGAGATCAGCATTGGCTATCCAAGTACCAGTAATCTGGTCTATGTCAGAAACAAATATAGTCTCAGATTGTGTATCTTCCGGAACATCAGTCAGTTCCTCAGCAGTCTCAGGTTGGCCTGCTTCTGTTGATTCCGCAGGTGCCGAAGGTTGGGATAAGCCATTTCCAGAACAGGCAAATAGCGGCAAACATAATAATAAAGTAACAAGCATGATCAATTTTTTATTCATAATCTTTTCCTAAATGACTGGATAATTATTATATCGCAATCCGGTTTGAAGAAAACCCACCATAACAAAAATGGAAGGCTTTCCGGGACAGAGGACCGGGGATGGGAGACCAGGGAGTATCCCTCTCCTCAGTCTTCCCCAGCCCTGCGATCAATCCCAGGGCTAAAAAAACTAAGCCCTCTTAAGAGGGCTTTTATTACTCAACCCGCTAGATTGTCATTCTGACATTGAGTGAAACGAAATGGAAGAATCTACATTGAGAAGACTATGAGGACAGATAATAATGGAAATGAGTTGGGTCTGGGGTTTGGATTCTGAATATGGATCCTTCCCCCTCGGCTGCACTCGGGGTCAGGATGAAGGATTGAATAACCCAGTCTCCCGTCATCGGTCTCCGGTCTCATTACCCCCGTCTCCTATCCCCCGTCGGTTGCGCAGCGACCTCTCCCTCTCCCCCGTCCTCTGTCCTCCGTCGTGAAGCGTAGCTTCACCTCCCCGTCTCCCATCTCCGTCTCCCGTCCTCCGTCTCTCCACTCCGGTCTACTTTATAATACACACATGCCAACCTATCAAATCCCTCCCGAACTGGCACCTTGTGGAATCTACTGCGGGGCCTGTCCCTCGTTAGGAAAAACCTGCTTGGGATGCGCCTCGCAGGAACGGGGTGGGCTGCAGAAACGAAAATCCAAATGGGGATGCAAACTCCGGATTTGCTGTTATGAGGAAAAAGGCCTGGCTTTCTGCAGCGAATGTGAAGAGTTCCCCTGCCCAAAACACCGGAAAAAACTAGTGGATTCCCATCCGGATGATCCACGTTTTCAATACCGGCGGGATGTGCCGGAAAATCTGATCTTGTTGAAAGAACTTGGAAAAGAAGATTACATCCAGTTTATGACTGAGAAATACACCTGCCCCCACTGCGGCGGGCAAGTGGTCTGGTATGACTATCGCTGCCGGGATTGTGGGGTTGAGGTTTTGGTTTAATTGTCAAAGCGAGTACAAGCACAGAGGGAACTAACAAAATAACAGAGAATCCAAATAAAGATTGCTTCGTCGGGTAGAAACTCCCTCCTCGCAATGACAGTGTCCGTCTCCCCTCTCCTGTCTCATTACCCCCGTCTCCCGTCGGTCGCACAGCGACCCCTTCCCCGTCATCGGTCTCCGGTCTCATTACCCCCGTCCCCTGTCTCCCGTCGGTCGCGCAGCGACCCATCCCCGTCCTCCGTCTTCGGTCGTGAAGCACAGCTTCACTCTACCCCCGTCTCGCTTATAATATATCCATGACAAAAGACCTTTGGTCCACCATCGATCAGCATTATCTTGACCTTGTCGTCAAACCAGATCCCAGGTTTGAGCAAATCCAGCAAGCTTGCGCCGAAGCCGGTTTGCCAACGATCAGTATCTCCAGCATCCACGGCCGCCTTTTTGAAATCCTGGTGCGCGCCATGGGGATAAAACGAATTTTGGAGATCGGTACCCTGGGAGGTTTTAGCACCGCCTGGTTGGCCAGCGGGCTCCCGGTTGGCGGCAAGCTGATCAGCTTGGAACTGGATCCAGATCGGGCAACTTTAGCCCGCCAGAATCTTAATCTGTTTGAATTCAACGCTAAAGTGGAGATCTGGGTCGGAGACGCCATCAATAATATGACTGAAATGACAAAAACCGACCAGCCTTCCTTTGATCTGATCTTCATTGATGGAAAAAAATCCCAGTACCCGGATTATCTGGACCTCGCAATCCAGCTTTCCCGCCCCGGAACCCTGATCATTGCCGACAATGTCGTAAAATACGGTAGTAACTTTAATTAGCCCAGTGATTCCCCCAGCCAGATCGGTACCAATAAATTCCATGAAATGGTAGCCGCCGATCCCCGCCTGCAAGCCACAGTAATACAAACTGTCGGTAAAAAAGGGCATGATGGATATTCGTTTATCGTAGTCAGTTGATCCAAATCCCGATGAAGAATGCCAGTATCTGCTTGACAGGTTGAAATAATTTGTATAATAAAAGAAGGGAGTGTATCCGGTAAAAACTTTTTATCGTAGAACTATGATTCTAGTCCTGGAGGACATTTCATATGAAGACCATCTTGAAGACAGCGATCGTTATAACCATAATCGTCTTTTTATCCGCCTGCAGTTCACTATCCAATCTGCCGGGGATCGCTTCCGATGCTGACTCTACCCCACAAGCCCAGGCGAATGAACAAGGTGATGATGATGAGGGATACAATGACGAAACAGACCAATTTAAAGCGGTCTGCCAGTGGGAGAGTATGTTAATCGTAATGGATTACGACCACAACTGGACCTGGAGCCCGGACGGGACTGAAAACACAGGATACTACACAGGGCGGGCTAGAAATGAGATCAAGTTCCTTCTCACGAATGTCGGAAATGGAAAATTCTCAGCGGATACCAATCCGATCTTCTTCAGACAGGATGGCATCATTGATGGTAATCCAGGAGATTGCACTGTAGGGGGAAAGGGAAAGGCGGAAATTACGATGCATGGATACTGTTATGATGGCGTCCTTAATCTTGATCTAATGGAGGTGGGTACCGAAGAAACAGAAGCCACCATGACCTGTGATGGAAAAGATTACAACTATCTCACATATTATCCACCTCAGTCTGTAATTGGCCTAGAAGTCTCTAGTGAAGGCCTGGGATACATCAGCTCCACTCATACATTCATGCCGATGTTTCGGGACGTATACATGAGATGGAACGTACGGGTAGTTCCACCGGGTCAAATGCCCTGATTACAGATCAACCTAATCTTAGCAGCCCTGCGATTAATCGCAGGGTTGTTTTTTTCACACACACTGTCATTCTGACATTGAACAGAAAGAAATGGATAAATCCATATTGAGATGGCTTAGAGGATAGATTGTATTGGAAATGAGATTGGTCTGAGGTTTTGGTTCTGAATATGGATCCTTCCCCCTCGGTGGAGTTTATGCTGAGCGCAGCGAAGTGCTCGGAGTCAGGATCAGGATGACAAACAAGGACGAGACCCCCATCGACTTACTCCTTACGATTTACAACTTACTATTTTAATCTCCGCACATCCCCATCTCTAACCGTAACACCTTCAGCATCCAGACGCTCCAAAAAAGCCAGCATATATTTCCGGCTGCTGCCAAACATATCCCTGGTTT
>CAZOUN010000125.1:0-5755 GCA_964582965.1 uncultured Anaerolineales bacterium
ATTACCCACGAGAGTGTCTTTATTTATCTGTCCACATTATGGGGTGCACTCCACAGGCAGGGGCTTTTTTTTATCTTTCTACTGAATAATAGGCAATGTACTTTACAGAATTGTTGTTTTATCTCTTGATCAGGGGAATTTCCCCAGAATTTACACACCGCCTCCAGATTATCTCCAGATTCTTAAGCTAAAATGAGGCAGGAAATTATAATTAGATAGATTGCATACTATCCTCTGGCATATAAGGCCAGCGGTGTTTGATGAAGGGAGATACTTATGAAAAAGAGAACGATCATTCTTATTGTTATTGGCGCATTAGTCCTGGCAGGAGCGACATATGGTGTTGTCAGCGCCAGGCAGAAGAGCCAGGCCAGCAGCAGTGATTTACAAACATTTCAGGTTGGCTACGGAGAACTCAGCGCAGTTGTTGATGAGACTGGAGAAGTCCATGCTGACCAGAGCGCAGCACTCTATTGGGAAACGACCGGAATAGTAGGTGAGGTTATGGTCAGCCTTGGGGATAAAGTGACTGCAGATCAGGTTCTGGCAGAATTAGAGAACGGGTCTCTCCCTCAAAATTATTATATGTCCCAACAGGAGCTGATTACAGCAACCCGGGCCTTGGAAGATATGTATGAGAACGCGGCAGTAGTTGCTGCTAGCGCTCAATCGGAACTTGCATCGGCCCGCGATCTGCTGGATGACGCAGAATACCGCTTGTTGCTGAACCAGCCGGGAAACCGCTATAGCGCTGAAGAATTAAAATCCGCTAAAGCAAAGCTTGTAATTGCGGAGAAACAATTAGAAAGCAAACAGAAAAGATTCAATAATGCTCAAGGAAAAGTTAATAAAGCGTATGCCCAGATCCTACTTACCGATGCGATAAATCAATACCAATATGCTCAGTGGTATGTTAACTGGCTTCAAGATGGTGCGGATGAAATCGAGATGGGAATTCTGGATGCCAACGTAGCTGTTGCAATTTCGCGATTTGAAGCGGCAGAGCGGCAGTACGATAAGGTCAAAGATGGGCCGGATCCAGATGACATCACTATGGCGAATGCCCGCATTTCTGCTGCCCAGGCATCCCTGGATGCTGCCTTAATCAAAGCCCCATTTGACGGTGTGGTCACAGCAGCTGAAGTCCTTCCTGGGGATCTAGTTGCTCCTAACAGCCTGGCTTTCCGGATCGATCATCTTGACAATCTGTTGGTAGATGTAGCTATATCCGAAGTGGATATCAGGCAAATCAAAGCAGGACAGCCAGTCACTCTGGCATTTGACGCAATCCTGGGCAATGAATACCAGGGAGAAGTTGTTGAAGTTTCTCCTGTGGGCGTTTTGCAGCAAGGACTGGTTTCGTTTGAAGTGTCCATCAGAATAACTGATGCAGACGAGGAAGTCAGGCCTGGATTAACCGCAGCGGTGCAGATCGTTGTCCGCCAGGTTGAGGACGCTTTACTTGTTCCCAATCGTGCAGTTCGCTGGGTCAATGGAGAGCAGGTTGTATATGTCTCCACAAATGGGGAGTTAGCAGCGATCGAAGGACTCAAGAAAGTTCCAGTTATCCTGGGAGCATCATCTGATGAATTCAGTGAATTATTAGAGGGTGAGATCGGGGAAGGTGACTACGTTGTCCTTAACCCACCCAGTGTAAGTATATTTGATGAAATGCAGCCCGGTGGTCCTCCAGCAGGTATGGAGTCATTCCGGTAAAAGGACGATCGAGCAGGAGTAAATTATGACAGAATTGGTTGTTGAAGCAAAAGATATAACCAAGATGTACCAGATGGGCGAGATCGAAGTCCACGCCTTGCGAGGCTTATCGGTTAATATCAAAAAGGGCGAGATTCTCTCGATCATGGGCCCATCAGGGTCAGGAAAATCAACCTTGATGAATATTCTGGGATGCCTTGACCGACCGACTTCAGGTGAATATCACCTGAACGGAGAGAGCGTGGCAACGTTAAATGATGATCAATTGGCCGAGATCCGCAACCGTGGGGTTGGGTTTGTCTTCCAGAGTTTTAATTTATTGCCAAGAGCAACAGCTCTTGCAAATGTAGAGCTGCCCATGCGCTATGCGGTATTGAATGGACGCAATCGAAAACAGGTTGCTCTGGAAGCTTTAGCGGCTGTAGGCTTAGAAGATCGAGTTCATCACCGCCCCAATGAATTGTCCGGTGGCCAGATGCAGCGGGTGGCAATTGCCCGGGCCCTGGTAAATAATCCGGCAATTATTATGGCAGATGAACCTACTGGAAATCTGGATTCAAAATCCGGGGATGAAATCATGACCTTGTTAAAGAATTTGAACAAAGAGCGGGGAACAACTTTGATCATCGTCACCCACGACCCGGAAATAGCAGGATTAACTAACCGGGTGATTTCCATCCGGGACGGCCTGATAGCGGAGTAGACATGAATTTATTATCATCCTTACTGGAGGCATTGGAAAGCCTCACCTCAAATAAAGTCCGCACGGCATTAACTATGTTGGGCATCATTATTGGTGTTGGCGCGGTGATTGCTATGCTTGCGATCGGCAATGGAACAGAACAGGCCATTGTGGGAGAGATCGAAGGCATTGGCACCAACCTCCTTTTTGTGATGACAAATTATGAAGATGTCACAAATCCGGAACCACTGACCATCCGTGACGCGGAAGCGATTGCAGATCCTGTTTTTGCACCATCGGTGGCTGCTGCAGCACCAGTGATCCAGGGACAGGCAGAATTAACCAATGCTGGCAATGTAACAAACGCAGGGTTTGTCGGTGTGACCGTGGAGTACGCCGATGTTCAGACAATTGAACTTTCTGAAGGGGAGTTCTTTTCTTCTTCTCAGATCTCCGGATTAGCCTCAGCGGCAATACTGGGAACGAACGTAGCAGAAGATCTATTTGGACGTTCTGAGGGATTAGTAGGCGAGACGGTGAGAGTTGCTGGACAACCCTTCCGCGTGGTGGGTATTCTGAAAAAAGAAGGTGGTTCTGGTTTTGGCAACAGCCCGGACGACCAAATATTAATTCCATTGACTACGGCTCAAACAAGGTTAATGCCCCGTAGTGTAAAAAACCAGGTTGATATGATCTATGTTTCAGCGATTGATGCCGATTCTGTGAAAATAGCTGAAGAGGAAGTGTCAATCATCCTGCGCGACCGCCATAATATCAAGTTAGGCGAGAATGATTTTTCAATTATTTCCCAGGAAGTATTCCTGGATATGGCTTCTACTGTCACTGGTGTCTTTACAGTTTTCCTCGGCGGCGTAGCCGGCATCAGTTTATTAGTTGGCGGGATCGGGATCATGAATATCATGCTGGTATCAGTCACTGAAAGGACCAAGGAAATTGGCTTGAGAAAAGCCGTGGGTGCCAAGAAAAAGGATATCCTGACTCAATTCCTGATCGAATCATCCTTATTAAGTGTGATCGGTGGCATTATAGGTATTATCCTAGGGTGGTTGTTATCCCTGGGGATCGGCAGGATTGCTGCAGCTAGTGACTTCATGTTGAACCCCGCCATTACCCTTAACTCTGTCCTCCTTGCAACTCTATTTTCAGCAGCTGTTGGCTTGTTCTTTGGGATTTACCCTGCTAACAGGGCATCCCAGCTGGAACCCATTGAGGCTTTACGCAGCGAGTAGTGAATGCGGGTTATCTTTTGTATCCGCGATTACCTTGAAGGCGAATAAACATGGATAGAATTCTTGTCGTAGATGATGATAGGGATATAGTCCGCCTGGTGCGTTCTTATCTGGAAAAAGCAGGATATCAAGTCCTGACGGCGTATGATGGTGAGTCAGCGCTGCAAGTATTACGGTCAGAAAAACCCCAGTTGTTGATCCTGGACTTAATGCTTCCAGATCGGGATGGCTGGGATGTCGCTCGCCTGGTAAGGGCAGATTCTACTATAGCAGCCACTCCAATAATCATGCTTACCGCCAGAGTGGAAGATAATGACAAGATAGTGGGATTGGAAATTGGCGCGGATGATTACATCACCAAGCCCTTTAATCCCCGCGAGGTTGTCGCCCGGGTTCGGGCTTTGCTGCGGCGGACACAACTTCAGCAAGAATCCCAGGTGCCCCAGCGTTTGCAGGTTGGTCAGCTGGTTTTAGATATTAGCAAACGGGAACTTACCCATAGTGAAGAACTGATTAGCTTGACTCCTTCGGAATTTGAAATTATAAAAGTTTTAATTCATAACCCGGGATTTGTGATCACCCGGGACGAACTGGCAGAAAAGGCGCTAGGGTATGGTTCGGCAAGCGCGGGGCGAACACTGGATTCCCATATCAAAAACCTGCGCCGGAAAATTGACCGGGATAACGATCAGGAATCCTTTATACAAACGGTTCATGGCATTGGCTACCGGATGAGAGATCGATGAAATTGAATCAGCTCTGGGTGAGAATTAGCCTGACGTATGTAGCGATCATGATTTTTTTGATCGTTATCCCGACAGGGATTTACCTGACAATCCAGGCGGATAATATCAACCTGGTCCAACCGGATGGCGGCCCATTTGAAACCTTTCAAGACGATTCTCAAAATTCATTCCTGAACAGGATTAATCGCTACGGACAGAGCGAAATTGTCATCGGGGCGGTCAGGATGTTATTTGCCATATCCATGATGGGCACGCTGGTTGGTGTGATCAGCAGCCGTGGATTGGCGGCCCCCCTGAATAATCTGTCCAAGGCAGCCAGGGCAATTGGATCTCAGGACCTCACTCAGCGCATCGAAGTAAAAGGTACCAGCGAAATCAGGGAGGTCGCAGTAGCCTTTAATGCCATGGCCGCTGCTCTCGAAGAAGCCGATAATTTACGGAATAACATGTTGGCTGATATCGCCCATGAATTGCGGACACCGTTAACGGTTATCCAGGGTAACTTAAGGGCTATTCTGGACGATGTCTATGAACTCGACAAGGTTGAAGTAGCCCGTCTATATGATCAAACTCGTCAGTTATCTCGCCTGGTGGCAGACCTGCACGACCTGGCTCTGCTGGAAGCTAAAGAATTTTCTCTCAACATGGATGAATTTGATTTAAAGAATATGATCCTAGATATCGCTGCCATCTATCAACCGATCTTTGATGATCAAGGCGTACAACTGGAATTGGAGCTTCCCGAGGAGAGTTTCATCAAGGGAGACTGTGCTCGCATAACACAATGTTTGAATAACTTGCTTAATAATGGTTTACGACATTCCCCCGCGGGTGGAACGGTCAGAATTAAACTGGAAGATCAGGATGGTTGGACAAACATATCAGTAAATGATAACGGAACGGGTATATCTGCGGATCATCTGCCGTATGTGTTCAATCGATTCTATCGGGTAGATTCTGATCGGAATCGCCGGACCGGAGGATCTGGATTAGGGTTGGCGATCACTCAGGCTCTTGTCCAAGCGCATGGGGGAGAAATCTCTGTTTCCAGTGTTGGAGCAGGTCAGGGTTCCGAGTTCTTAATTAATCTTCCCAGCATCTCCTGACTTATAGCGCGCTCTGTTTTATTCCACTCAACCACCACAACTTAATATTAGATCGAAATTCTTGGCAGATTTGACGGTTTTGGTTATAATTGGTTTCCCTAAAGAGCTGAAGGATATATAAAAGAAAGATTGGCTTTTCCGGGTAAGAAATTGAGTCAAATTAACCGACTCAAATGGGTATATATATGGACCACATACTGATTATTATTCTAATCGCCCTGGCCTTGATTTACGATTTTCTGAACGGATTTCAAG
>CAZOUN010000126.1:0-5670 GCA_964582965.1 uncultured Anaerolineales bacterium
AAGAAAGGAAAAGGGTGGATTTCTACCGTATATTTACGCACGAAAATGGGAGATATCCAATAGTGCAGGAATAAATGAGCTGGCCAGGATTTTTCCCAAGCCAGATATAGGTGCTTGAGACAGGGTAGAGAAGAGGATCAAGGCAGACCGCGTCCATTTCTGGGGATGGTTTCACAAAGCAGCATCTTTCAGCCGCTGGAAAGGACAGTGGGCAGTGTATTTTCCTGCGGCATTTTGCTGCATTTTTCATCCTGATCTAAAGGGAAGTTGTGGAGTGAATTAATCAGGCATGTACCGGGTCCCTATATTTAAAGTTGACGGCTGGAGGAGAGGATAGTACACTCTGGGTGGATAACCAAATATAAACCTTCGGGGTAGGGTGAGCTCAGGCAATTCCCAATCGGCGGTACAGCCCGCGAGCGCTGAAAAGGCGCAGGATCCGGTGTGACTCCGGGGCCGACGGTATAGTCCGGATAGGAGAAGGTAATCAGGTTCACGCGTGCCTGACAGTTTTTCTGAGAGCCCCGAAAGCGAATTTGCTTTCGGGGCTTTTACAGAAAAGGTTAGTATTCCAACCTGCCCCGGCCGTAGCCGGCGGTTTATTAACCGCGGAGGCAAGTCATAAAGGATGGAGGAAAGGACCTAAAAAAGGCTGGCTTTCTGTTTTTATCAGCCCTGAAGTTCCATACACTGGTCACTCTCCAGGAAGTCCTGTTGGGGTTGTTCCTCGGCCTAGGAGCCGCCATCATCACCGGGTATTTCCTGGCCCAAATCCTCCGCGGTGGTGCGAGTGCTCTCTCATTATAATCAGGGCCACCCCGGCAGTGATCGGAGCGGTGGTGGGAGAATTTGTCGGCGCGGACAAGGGGATTGGTTTTCTGGCCAAAGTTGGTCGCGGTTTCTATAATACCTCTCTGGAATTTGTAGCAGTTTTTTTCACTGGTGCTACTGGCTCTGAGCCTCTACGGATCTGTCGTTTTTCTTGAAAGCCGTGTGCTTTCCTGACGCAAAAGCAATGGAGAATAAACTTTATCTGAAAGGAGATCCACCTATGAAAACTAAATTTATCTTACTGATGGCCTCTCTGGTAATCCTGGGGGCTGCCTGCCGGGATTCCAAGCCGCTGGAATCCACTCCTGAGGGGTTGACTCATATCAGGTTGCCCATGAGTTACATCCCAAGTGTGCAGCACGCTCCCTTTTATACCGCGGTGGAAAAAGGATTTTTTGCGGATGAGGGCATCGAGCTGGAGTTTGATTATTCCTACGAAACGGAAGGTGTGGCCCTGGTAGGGGCCAATGAAATCCAGTTTTCGATCGTGTCCGGGGAGCAGGTTCCCATCGCCCGGGCAGAGGGGCTGCCAATCGTTTATGTTATGGCCTGGTATGAGAAATATCCTATTGCCGTGGTCGCAAAAAGCGACCAGAACATCAAGAAACCCGAGGATCTGACCGGCAAGCGGGTTGCTCTGGCTGGTTTGTTCGGCGCCGATTATGTGGGGCTTCGGGCCCTGATGGGCGTGGCTGATCTCCAGGAGTCCAACCTCACCCTTGATTCGATCGGTTTTAACAAGGTGGAGGTGCTGGTTGCGGATTCCAGCGATGCCGCGGTCGTTTATATCACCAACGAACCGGTGCAGCTGAAAGCTCTGGGATACGACCTGGATGTGATCCTGGTGTCTGATTATCTGGAGCTGGTTTCCAACGGCATCATCACCAATGAGACCACATTGGAAAATGATCCCGAGCTGGTAAGGAGAATGGTGAATGCTACCTTGAAAGGTATCCAGTACACGGTTGAACACCCCGAGGAAGCCTTCCAGATCTGTTTTAAATACGTTGAAGGCCTGGAGGATGCAGACCAGGAGGTCCAGTTCAATGTGCTTAAAGCCTCCATGGAGCTTTATCAAACTGACCCGTACGGCTACAGCCACCCGGAAGCCTGGGAAAACATGCAGGATGTGCTGCTCAAGATGGGCCTGCTTAAAAATGAAATTAATCTGGAAGACGCCTATACCAATGAGTTCAGCCAATAAGATCCAACTCCTGCTACGGGTCATTAACCTGGGAGTGACTTTCACGGATGACAAAGGCTCTCTACAGGCGCTGAACGAGATCAGCTTCAGCGTGGAAAGCGAGCAGTTTGTCTGTGTGGTGGGTCCATCGGGAAGCGGTAAAAGCACCCTGGTCTAGGTGCTGACAGGTCTGCCGTCCCCAACAACTGGGGAAATCTATTTTGAAGGCAGCTGGTTAAGGGGGGATTTTGCACATCCCCTCAAAAAAGTTCAATCCAGAACCTCGTAAATACCGTCTGATCACTGGGTTAGCTCCTGAACTACCGATTCAACATCTATGGGTGCAGGCGGATCCAAGGACTCGGAATCTTCCGTGGAAGTTAATATGTTGTTAGGCAATCAGAGAAACTCGTCCAAGCCGTGCCACCAGTTGGATCAGAGGGGCATTTAAGCAGAAAGTTACGGTTTGGAGATTGCTATTAACTCATCGGTAGAGGTGAAGGATACCCTGCGTATCTGACGCCTAGGCGGATCGTCAATAAAGCGCTCAGAATTCCGGACCATGCTGATCCTTCTGTCTTTGGCCAGGTTGTGGATCAGGACGGGTTCAAAGTTCTCGTTATAGGTATGAAGATATGCCTCTGTAGAAAGGAATGCAGTATGGTCTCCAAAAGGGTTGGTTCCGATCCTGTAAATATCGTGATCCAGTCCCGCTGCTGCAGTTATGTTCCCTTGGAAACCCCTCCTGAGTAAGGAGGCCCTGCTATCTTCAACGAATGCTTTACTCCTCCCATTTTTGTCGATGAATAAAACCCCGCTCGACTGCAATTTTGATATTCGATAAGCCGGGTCGGGGCGGTTTTCCATCTCTATTTTGCTAATACTTCCAATGGTTATCTCAGTTCCCCTGGCGACCTCGAAAAAATCTTCTGCAGGCGTAGATGGCGCGTAGACGAATGTTGAGCTATCCCATTGGGATGGGGCAGGGGGAAGGGGGTGATAGGGAAGGGAATTAAGATCGATCTCTCGAGGCTTGATCCCCTTGCCAAGTCGCTTCTGGGCAGGCCGTTTTATTAATCCGGGTTTCTTTTTTCTAAACATGTTAGATATCCGTCATGGTTATTCCCCGAACCACAAATCTTGTCCCGTGCACATTAGGCTATGCCCAGACCTATCATTATCAGTAACGGCATACTGGAATTGGAACAACCATAAAGAAAATTCTACGTCACCAGTTGGTGGCCAGATAGCCTCTTCACTGGCTTTGTGGGTTATGCCAAGACACCTGTGAGATATGGGGCGAACACCAAATGTGCCATCAACAGCGCGCGCAGCCTTCACGATAAAAGGCTGAAGCTGGGATAGAAAAACTACAATGGCCAGGAAGGTAAGCAGGACGGTAAAACAGGATTTTGTCATTGTCTTCATATCGATATTGATTATAGATTAGTTTTCTGGACGCTACCGCAAAAATATTTTGCCTAAAATTATGACTATTTGTGAGGGGATACCTAATAACCAGAAAATATATTGTATATAATGAACTAAAAGAAGAAATTATCTACTTTATCAATAAGGCAAAAGAATGAATATACCTCTAGAGAAACTAGCAGAGCTTCTATCAGAGATGAACGCCATAGGTGAAAAGGTCTCTGAGATAACCCAGCGGCCGGCCACCATCGGGCATACCGGGGAATATATCGCTGCAGAGATCTTTGATATTGAGCTAGAAGAATCGGCGAATGCAAAAGGATTTGATGGCCGATTTAGAAGCGGATCCCTGGCCGGCAGGACCGTCAATGTCAAATGGTATGGCAAGCTGGAATATATGTTGGATATAAACCCTGACGCCCTCCCAGATTTCTTCCTGGTTATGACCGGTCCCAAAGCCTTAGAGATGACCTCTAAAGGGGGCATACGGCTCTGGTTGATCGACTATGTGTTTTTGTTCAACGCAGCCGAGCTGATAATTGAACTGAATGCACGAGGTGTGAAAATCGGAAATCCAACAAGTGTGCGCAAGCATGAGTTTCAAGCTGCTGAAATCTATCCCAACAAAAGGAGCATGGTCTATCGAATGACCGATGATCAAATGGGAAAGCTAGTGGCTTTCGGATCCGGATTGACAGAAAGCTGGTATTAGGAGTGTTCGTCGCTATTGAATCCGCTATAGGATATTCACTGAAAGTGGACCTTCGCGGGTTGACCACCTAAACTTGATTATTACCAGGGAGGAATAACTAATACTTTCTGTCGAGCTGTTCCCGACCGGTGTTCTATATTGGTTCATGATTTTGTATAATGAAAGATAGAGTCTAAATCACGAGGAGGTATACGATGATCTTCAGTGAAGAAAACGTTAGTGCCATTACGGGTGAACTGGTACAAGGAGCTGTACAGGCTTGGCGCACCAAGCGCTTTTTTCTTACTAAATCCGCTGAAATCATCGCAGGAAAGAACCCTGGGGGCGACTTGTTATTTTTTTCCCGGACCTATCCAACAAATTGGCAGGTTTTTAATATTTCATCAGCAACCAATATCACGATTGCCTCTAGCCCCTGTGGAGCAAGCTCCAAATCTTTTTTACAATTATTCCAGCACTTTTTGGCAGCTTCTGATTCTAACGGAGACCTGCATGCGTTTCGAAAGAGAAGCATTTTACCCTGGAAACATAGAAATGTAAGTGCCCAAACTGGCGAAACGGTTACTGGCGCTGCTACCTTGTGGAAGGAGCGGGGCTTTTTTTCTCCCAGGTATTTTCTGGGAGGAGTTAATGTCCAAGATGAAGTACTGGTGTTTAAAAAGGAGTTTATATCCAGCTGGGGTGTTAGAAATATATCCGCCGATACCGGGGAAAAGGCCCGCGGTCCCCTCACTTCCTGGATCACCAAAAACGGACCCTATACCGTACCTCACCTGGCCGGGCCAAATGTTAATGGGGAGTTGATCGTATTCTGGAGAAAAACAACCGGAGATTGGGGATCCGTCAATGTGACTGCGATTACAGGCAAACGCATCGATGGTCCTGTCACCAGCTGGCTCACCCAGAATGGGCCTTACACGGTAGAACATTTAGCGGGACGGGGGACAGCAGGCGAACTACTGGTATTCTGGTGGTCACCGCAGCATGATTGGCAGGTGGTTGATGTATCGCAGATTGCTTGCGGGAAAATTGAAGGGATGCCTGCTGATTATCTGATAAGCGAAGGAGGAGAGCAACTTGAAATGCTGGCTTCCCGAACGGCCGACCGTCACTTGCTTCTGCATTGGTGGCGGCCGTCAACTGACTGGCAAATGCTGAACGTCACCAAAGCCCAAAATCTATATTGTTACGATAATCCCTCCTGTTGGAAGGGTAGAAACTTTCGAACAGGACACAAGTCGGAATTTATCGCCTTTGAGAGTGGAGATTATCAGCTGATGGTTTTTGAGATGAATCGCACCCCCAGGGATATGCTGAAATCATTGGCGGAACCATTTGTTGTGCTTCTTAATCAGTCAATGCAGCGCAGGCGTAATAATCTTAATTTACTAACAGTTCTTTGGAACTGGGATCCACCCATACATCCAGCCCCTACCCAAAACCAGATTGATAATTGGTTATTCGGCACTACAAACAGCGTTAATGATTACTTCCGAGAAAACAGTCGGGGACA
>CAZOUN010000127.1:0-5667 GCA_964582965.1 uncultured Anaerolineales bacterium
AAACCCAATGTATGGTCGAGGTTACAAGGAGGATAAGCAAATTTTTTGCCCACGAGTCTTGCGGTTTTTGCACACCATGCAGGATAGGTTCCCGACGGATATTTGAGATACTTGACAGAATAGAAAATGGAGCGGGAAGATCGGGCGATATTGAGCTGCTGCTGGAACTGGTAGAGGGAATTGATGGGCATACCTTCTGTCCGATGGGATCAGCTCTTGTTAACCCTGTCCGCTCGGCAATTGAACACTTCCGGGTTGAATTTGAATATCATATTACTCATAAAAAATGTTTGGTACCCAATAAGGTATCTATTTAGGAGAAAGAGTCATGGAAAAAATTCTATTAGTTGATGATGATCCTGATTTCGTTAAGGCAACGAAAATTATATTAGAAAACGAGGGCTATTCTGTAGATAATGCCGGAGGAGGTAAGGCAGGATATCAAAAAGCGAAAAACGATGAGCCGGATTTGATCATCCTGGATGTGATGATGGATACAGTACTTGATGGCGTGACTTTCAGCCGCAAGTTACATGACGATGAGGTGATTAAAAACATCCCGATTATTATGGTTACTTCGATTGCCAATACGGATTATGCAGAGCTCTTTCCTATGGATGAATATATTCCTATTGATGCCTTCCTCAGTAAACCTATTGAACCAGATCGGTTGATCAAGAAGGTTAAAACTATCCTTGCGGGATAACTGTTGATCCCATCAGACCATGAAGATCTTGCTGAAAAAACTAAAAGACCTCTTTGATGGACCGTTTCAAGCTACCCTGATTTTTTCTTTTACCTTGGTTTCAGCTCTCACGATTGGGATTGGGACCTTTGTGATCTCTCAGACGATTTCAGCATACCTGGCTGAGGCGATGGATGAACGCGTGCAGCAAGATATTCAATGTGCTGAGATGTTTTATCGAACCAAGCAGGAAAAACTCTTGCTTACCGCGAATCAGCTCTCACTTTCTTCTACAGTACTTCAGGAGTTTGAGGTGGCTGCGCAAGGAGAAGATATTGCGTTAGCAGTCCTCAATAAAAAACTTCTTTTAGCTCTTGATAATGGAACATTACAAGGGAACTGTGTGGCTGCGATATTGGATCGAAAAGGAAAAGTTATCACCGGTGTAGTCATCAATAATGATCAAAGTAAAAAGATCATTGTTGGTGGCAGAAATTGGTCCTTGTTTAATCCTGCAGCTGTGGCCCTGGAGACCGGATCAACAATTTCCTCAACTGAAGTGATCCCGTTAGCGCTGCTCCAGGATGCTGATTTGTTGGAACAAGCTCGGATCGATCTGTTGGAAACGCCGAAAGCTGGGAAGGACCTGTATGATGACCGGGAAGGCAGCGCGGGTTTGGGCATAGCGGTCGTCTCCCCCATTTTCCAGGAAGGCGAAATCAT
Source organism: uncultured Anaerolineales bacterium (assembly GCA_964582965.1). Classification (GTDB taxonomy): domain Bacteria; phylum Chloroflexota; class Anaerolineae; order Anaerolineales; family UBA11858; genus B10-G9. The sequence continues at coordinate 1,409 of CAZOUN010000127.1, forward strand.
TGGAGCGGTGACTATCTTTCATCTGTTCAACAATGATTTCACACTTGTTGATTCAATTAAGGATTCGACCCAGATCGACACGGTTACCATCTTTTTAGGCGATTTGCGGGTATCAACTAATGTTATGACAGCGGAAGGCCAGCGAGCGGTTGGAACCCGTGTTTCCGATGAGGTCAGCCAGGTAGTTCTTCAGGAAGGATCAGAATATGTTGGAAATGCGTTTGTGGTAAACGAAAATTTCATTACACGTTATGATCCCTTATTTGACCATCAGGGAGATATCGTTGGTATTTTGTATGTAGGTGCTCGGCAGAAAGTTTTTTTGGATTTCTTAAATACATTTCGAAAGAGAGTTTCCCTGGTAGCTGTGGTGACAATTGTGATGACCTTTCTATTAGCCACCCCGGTCTCCCGGGTGATCACGCGCCCCTTAAAAGATTTACATACCCTGGCTAATACCAGTCAGCTTGTCGCGGAAGGTGATTTGAGTGCTCGCGCTCCCACTACTGCGGGAGGTGAAGTAGGAATGCTGGCGGCTTCCTTTAATGACATGCTAGATACTTTGCAGGAAACACAGGAACAATTAATCCAGTCAGAAAAATTAGCTTCCCTGGGGCAGTTGGCGGCTGGGGTCGCACATGAATTGAATAATCCGCTGGCTACAGTGCTGTTATTTGCCGATGTCTTGGCCAATGAAAATGATTTGAAAGATCAGAACCAAACAGATATTGAGACCATTATTCGCGAAACAAAACGCTGCAAAACTATTGTCGCTTCACTGCTTGATTTTTCCAGGCAGCAGAAGGTTGATGCCAAAAAAATGGATTTGAACGAACTTATCAATCGAGTGACATTCCAGGGAAAGAAACAGCCGCGTTTTGAGCAGGTGAAAATAACTACCCGACTAGACCCATTTCTACCTCAGATAATGGCGGATCCTGTTCAGCTCGAAACAGTTGTAACTAATCTGATGATGAACGCGGCAGATGCTATGCCAGATGGCGGAACGCTGGTTATTCATACCCGGCGAGGTGACGACCGTCAAATAGTGCTGGAACTCGCTGATGAAGGTGTCGGGATCTCTTTTGAAAATCAAGCCAAATTGTTTACACCGTTTTTTACTACAAAGCCGACTGGCAAGGGGACGGGATTGGGTTTATCAATTGTATACGGAATAATTAAAATGCATGGTGGACAAATTATGGTGGAGAGTGAACCTGGCCATGGCACAAGACTTGTTATCCATTTGCCAATCAATAATACCTTTATCCAACCCATAAGCGGCAGTGCAGCTGCTGCCAGCGGTGCAGTCTTAATTGGGAATGAGGAATACTCGGATGAATGATCATAGCCGTGTTTTGGTTGTTGATGATGAGATTGGAATCTGTGAGGGTATAAAGCGAGCGCTGGAGCCGAATGGTATCCTGGTAGATATTGCCTTGGACGGCCCTGCAGGACTCAAAGCCCTTAAGGAAAAAGAATATGATTTGGTGCTGCTGGATATAAAAATGCCCAAGATCAGTGGTTTGGATCTGATAAAAATGGTCCATGAAATTGATCCGGAAATTATTTGCATAATTATCACAGGTTTTGCGACCGTAGAGATGGCTATAACAGCGATAAAACGGGGAGCTTACGACTTCCTGACCAAGCCGTTTTCGCTTGAGGTCCTGCTTCTGGCAGTTAATCAAGGATTGGAGAGGAGAAAACTATCGTTAGAAGCCAAAAGAATCACCCAGGTGGAAATGGAAGCCAAAAGGCTGACCGAAGAGAAGATCCGTCTTGAAAAACTTGATCAGGAAAAAAAGCAATTTATACGTCTGGTCACACACGAATTAAAATCTCCTATATCTGCAGTGGAAAACTACCTGAAGCTAATTTTGCAGGGATATGTAGATCCGGCTGGACAGAATGAAATTTTGGAGCAATGTATAACCCGCACTCAGGAGGAGCGAAAATTAATTGATGACCTTCTTGAATTAGGCCATTTGGAAGTTACGGGGTCTCAATTATGTGTTCCGGTTTGTTTTCGAGAAGTATTGGAGCAAGTGCTTGATGAGTCTGCGGATGAGGTACGACAAAAAGAATTAGATGTTGTGCTAGATTTGGATAAAGAGATTCCAAAAATTAATGCAGTTCCAGAGCAGATAAAAAGTGTGTGGAGCAATTTGATAAGTAATGCAATTAAATATTCACATGTTAAAGGTAGGATAAAGATTGATCTCCGGGTTCATGAGAACACGCTTATTGGATGTGTTCAAGATAGTGGGATTGGTATATCTTCGGAAGACCAAAAAAAATTATTTAGAGAGTTTTTCAGAGCAAAAAACGCCAAAATAGCTGGTATCCCTGGAACGGGTTTGGGTTTGGTTCTGGTTAAACAGATAGTTGAAGGTTTAAAAGGGACTATCTCAGTTGAATCAGAAGAAGAAATGGGATCTATATTCAAATTTCTTATTCCCCTCATAAATGAGGAATAGTTCTCTCTAATAATCAAATATAAAATTCATCACGGTAGAAGAACTTATAAGCTGGGTAATCCCAAAATGTTTACGCAGCATATTTAATACTAATATCTTCCTACAGCTGTAAATACTGCCAAACTGAACAGGATTATATTTACAATCCCCGTGGGAATAAGCTCATTTCTCCGGAGATGGGTCAAGAAAGCTCCTGCCATGGTCATTGCTAATCCGATCGCAGCCAGGGGTGTGAGCCAGGGCAGGATCCCTGTGGCCCATGGAAGAATAATTCCCAGCGCCCCTAATACTTCCACTATTCCAATGCCGTAAACCTGCTGCTGAGAAAAATCTTCTACAAAACCCATTTTATCTGCCAGATCTGCTTTCTTTTTAAGAATTTTCATTGTTCCGGTCATCAGGAAGACTCCGGCTAAGATTCCCTGTAAAACCCATAATGTAATATTCATGATTGCTCCTTAATTGTGTTTCCAATGAAATCCTGATGGAGTACGGAAGTTTATTCTTACTTATTTTTCCTACACTGAATGGAATCGGGACGTTCTACCCGAAACTGAACTGTTTGAATAATCTCACTATTGTCACCAAGTATGCTGGCTGGATGGCTGGATGATCGAGAGTAAATCGTGCTTTAGTGCAATAAGTTAATCGACTACGCATGGTTTTACTCAATCATATTTCTTGATGGTAATGATTTGACGAACTAATTACTTTCAGAAGAGGGAGATTTGTAAAAGTATCCGTATCTAGATACAACCTTTATGCAACAGTTGAGGGATTCAATAGAAAAGAAAATGTGTTTGCACGATATACAGTCATTGCAGAAACCGGGGACTATTTGAAACTTGTTACTGAAATAGCGATTGAACAAACCTGCGGTACCTGGACCAGAGTTCCCCTGGAAACAGATGAATTGGGTAAGAAGCATAGAGGAAAAGTTGTTGGCGTATTTTGGTTGCAGGAATTGGGTAATCTAGAATTGATGTCAAGTAAACAGTTAAGCAGCAGCAGGGATTTTAAGCGGACAGAAAAAACAGAAATCTCATTCTGCCAATCACATTCCCATTTCCCGGGGTTGGTATTGCAGTGCTTCAGCCAGGTGAATAGAAGAGATGCCTTTTTCGCCTGCTAGATCCGCAATAGTTCGTGATAATTTAAGCACCCGATGATAGGCCCGGGCCGATAGGCCAAGCTGTTGAATGGCGCTTTTGATCAAAGTTTGACATTCGCTGTCCAGTGGACAGAACTCCTTGATCTCTCTCGGGATCATATCTCCATTCGATCCCCGGGTAGATTCCTTTAACCTTTCTTCCTGACATTTTCTTGCCATTTCCACTCTGTCCCGAACCTTCCTGGAAGATTCTCCCAGGCGGTCTGAGGTGAGTTTATCAAAATCCACCCGTGGTACATCGACGTGGATATCTATCCGGTCCAACAGGGGTCCGGATAGCCGTTTTTGATAGCGCGTGATTGTAGAAGCAGAGCAGGTGCATTCTTTGACCGGGTCGCCGTAATACCCGCAGGGGCAGGGATTCATGGCTGCCACCAGAGCAAAGTTGGCCGGGAAAGTCAATGAACCCTGAGCGCGGCTGATGGTGACAACCTTGTCCTCGAGGGGTTGACGCAGCACCTCCAGCACGCGGCGGCCGAACTCCGGGAATTCATCCAGGAACAGAACGCCCCGATGGGCCAGGGAGATCTCACCGGGTTGGGGCCAGGTGCCGCCGCCCACCAGACCAGCATGAGAGATGGTATGGTGGGGTGCCCGGAACGGGCGGT
>CAZOUN010000128.1:0-5567 GCA_964582965.1 uncultured Anaerolineales bacterium
TTTATGATCCCGACAAGAATATTCTGGCTTGTATTATTGCCAGCCGCTCAGACATTGATGATGTCATTCCCATGCTCACAGCTTATCAGATCGAATGGAATAAGATCCATCAGCTGCTGCAATATTTGCCAGATGATATCGACCTGACCGAGGTTCATAAACATCATGACGCCTGGTATAACCTGGCGGAAGCTTTGATGATGTCTGTAAGCGACCTGACCCGATGGCGGTCAATTTGCGGAGACGATTTTATCCATTGGATCGATAAGATCAAATCTCACGAACAAAATTTCCTGGTTCGGTTGCTAAATGGTTCTTTGATCGAATACAATCGGGCAACCAATGTTTGGTGGAAAGTAATTTCTGGGCGCGTACCTGACCTGTTGGACCGTCCAGTATATTTCATCTCTAGCAATACCCATAGTTTTGCGAATTTGCTATCCGGATTTGCTCTGAAGAATCAAAAAGAGATCAACCAATACCTTGTTGATGCTGGCCAGGAAGAATTACTTGACGAATGGAAACAGATCCAAGCCCAGAAAATACCATCCAGCCAGGAGAATTTTCTGTATTATGCCCTGAAGAAATTCACTCAAGAAAAGGGTGGTGAGAAGATCACCCAACGTCGGCTGGATCATGAAAAATCTTGCGGCATTCACCGAATATCCAGTGAACATTCTTTCGACGTCGCTGCTCAGGTTTATGACCTATCGAAACTACAACCCGATTGGATGGACCCCCGGATCACAAACGGACTGACTGATCTGGGTTTTCTGTCTCGAAGCGATGCTTTGATCCTCAACATTGACTATCCATTGGGATTGGCAGCATATAATTTGCTAATGGAAGTAGCAGAAAATGTGGGGAATATATTAGGTGTCTATATTCTCGGGAAGGCAGCAACACTCAATGGTGTTGTAGGGGATGTAATGATCCCGTATGTGATCCACGATGAACACTCCCGGAATACATACTTATGTCCCAGGGCATTTGAAGCTCGGGATGTAAGGCCTTACCTAGTTTACGGTACAGTTCTGGATAACCAAAAAGCTGTTACCGTCAAGGGAACTTTCCTGCAAAACCCAACTTATATGGATGTTTTTTACAGGGAGGGCTACACCGGGATTGAAATGGAGGCAGGCCCATATATGTCGGCGGTTTATGAAATGTTCCGACCCAATCGCCATCCTGTAGATGAGATCGTAAATTTGGACAGAGTGCCGTTTGACCTGGGTATTCTGCATTACGCTTCAGACCGGCCGCTCAGTAAGGGAAAGAACCTGGGCGCAGGAACGCTGTCTTACTATGGAATGGATCCGACCTATGCCTGTTCTCTAGCAATTATTAAACGGATCTTTGAATTGGAACAAAAGCGGATAATCACTAGTTGATCAATTTTTCATCTGAGGTACAAGAAATATGAGCGAAATAGGAAAATCACATACAAGAATCGACGCCCTCGACAAAGTACTGGGTAGAGCAGATTATCCAGGGGATTTAGTTATGCCGGATATGCTTTATATGAAAATCCTTTTTGCCGAACGTCCACATGCAATTGTCAAGTCCATCAATACTTCCAAAGCCGAAGCCTTGGATGGTGTTGTCTTGGTTCTGACATCAACTGATGTCCCTGTGAATGAATACGGCCTGCAGATTCCGGACCAGCCTGTTCTTTGTGGACCTGGTTCCGAAAAGCCTTTTACAGACCGGGTCCGATTTGTGGGTGATCAAGTTGCAGTTGTCATCGCCGAAACGGAGCAGATAGCTGCTGCTGCCTGCCATTTGATAGAGGTGGTTTTTGAGGATCTGCCTATCTTATTAGATCCCTACGAATCTGTTCAGAAGGGGTCGATGTTAATCCATCCGGACAAAGAAGATAATGTTTATAAATACCTGCGGATTCGGAAAGGGGATATGGAAGAAGGCTTTGCGAACGCAGATGTCATAGTAGAGAGTGTGTATCATACCCCGGTCCAGGAACATGCTTATCTTCAGCCAGAAGCTGGTGTAGCTTATATTGATGACCAGGATCGAGTAACAGTCGCTGCGGGAGGCCAATGGGCCCATGATGAACAGAAGCAGATCGCCCATGCCCTGGGACTTGAACGGGATCAAATCCGAATCATCCATCCGGCAATCGGCGGCGCCTTTGGCGGACGCGAGGACTTGTCTATCCAGGTAGTGCTCGCGCTGGCAGTGTTCCGCTTGAGAGAGGAGGGGATCCTCCGACCAGTGAAGATCGTTTGGAGCCGAGAAGAATCAATCATTGGACATCACAAACGCCATGCTTATCATATTACGACTCGCTGGGGGGCAACGAAAGAAGGGAAGCTAACCGCTGCTGAGGTGGATATTCTGGCAGATGGCGGTGCTTATATGTATACTTCCAACAAGGTATTAACAAATGCCTTTATTGCTTGTACCAGTGTGTATGACATTCCGAATATTAAAGTGGATGCCAGGGCTGTAGCAACAAATAAAATACCCGGTGGTGCATTCCGCGGATTTGGCGGACCTCAGGGTGCATTTGCAGCCGAAAGCCAGATGAATAAACTGGCGGAGAAATTGGGGATGGACCCAGTTGAACTGCGGGTTATAAATGCGATGGATAAAGAATCACTGACATCAGTTCAGACACCTTTGCCGGGTGTGGCGAATGTTACTGAAGTCTTAGAACGTGGTGCTGCAGAATCTTTCTGGGTGAAAGAAGGTGGTAGTTGGCACAAAAAACCATTAAAATCAGCCGAAAATAGTGATGTTATAAAACGCGGTATTGGATATGCAGGTGGAATGAAGAATATTGGTTTTTCTGCTGGGTACCAGGAAAATTCTTGGGCGACTATTGAATTATATGGCGAGGATGAAATTGAAAAAGTGATCGTCCGCCATGCTGCTGCAGAGGTTGGGCAGGGCACACACACTGCGATTGTGCAAATGACGGCAGAGGCTGTAGGTGTCCCTGTTGAGTTGGTTGAAATCATCAGCGCGGATACTGGTGAGACAAATGATTCGGGTAGTGTTTCCGCGTCGAGGATGACTTTTATGGCGGGGAATAGTGTCTATGAGGCCGGCGAAAAGGCGTTGGAGAAATGGACCAATGAAGAGCGGCCGGTGATAGTTACTCATCAATATCTGGCCCCAAAAACCACAGGTTTTGATCCTGAAACCGGTGAGTCTTTTCCAAATATTGCTTACGGATATCTCGCCCAAGCTGTCGAGTTAACCGTAGACACTGAGACTGGACAGATCAGCGTAGAAAAGATCTATTCAACTCATGATGTCGGAAAGGCTATCAACCCGGAGCAGTTAAGGGGGCAGATAGAAGGCTGCGTAATTCAGGCACTGGGTTATGTTCTTACAGAGGATTTTATTGAGGAAGGTGGTTATGTAAAGACAGATAGGCTGTCAACATACCTGATTCCGACCGTCCAGGATATCCCGCCTATCTTAGAGCCAATAATATTAGAAACCCCTGATCCTATCGGCCCCTGGGGAGCTCTAGGAGTGGCCGAGATGCCCTTTATTTCGCTGGCTCCGGCGATAACTGACGCAGTTCATGATGCTACCGGTGTATGGTTTGACGAATTCCCCCTAACCCCCGAACGAGTGTTAAGAGGGCTGGGTAAGATATAAGTCCTTGGAGCTGGTTAGACATTGGTGTCCTACAGTAACGGCAAAGCGTTTCTTCGATTTATATATAAGAATTTTATTGATAATCGAGGTACGAACTATAGACTAACAGCTAAGAGATTGGGTGTATTGCTATTAGCTGTGATAATCTACACGCCTATCGAGATTTTCGTCTGGACCGGTTTTCTTCTCGATGAGATATTCTTCCCAAAATTTCACGATATTAAGATAAAACAGCCAGTGTTCATCATTGGGAATCCGCGTAGTGGAACAACTTTTCTCCAGCGGCTAATGGCTCGCGATACCGCGAATTTCCTTTCGATGAGGACCTGGGAGATCTTTGGAGCACCATCTGTTTTTACAAGGAAACTGATCCGGGGCGTAATTAGATTTGGACGGGCTCTTGGCATGCCGATCGCTCGCAGGATCAGGAAAATGGAACAGCTATGGAAAAATAATGACAGGATCCACCGCTTCAGACTTCGTGCACCAGAGGAAGACGAGTACCTTTTTGTACATAATTTTTCCACGTTGAAGATCTGGTCGTTCGCGTCTATGGAAGCTGAAGCTGAACCTTATATCTATTATGATCAGAAGATATCCCAGAAAGAAAAAAATCGTAACATGTCGTATTATGAAAGCTGCATTAAGCGGCATTATTATTACCATGGCCGACTCCGAAAGAAATATCTTTCCAAAAACCCCAATTTTTCTCCTGCAATTGATACCCTGCTTGAAAAATTTCCCGATGCAAAATTCATCTATTTAATCCGAGATCCATTGGAAGCTGTACCATCACATATCAGCCTAAAAGAACGCGAATGGCAAATGTTGGGTTCGCCACTAAAAAAATATGCCTGTACTGATTTCATTTTGAAATCATCTGAGCATTGGTACAATTATCCATTAAAGAGACTTGATGATCTACCCAAGGATCAAGCCATCATAATTAAATTCGATGACCTTGTGAACGATGCAGAAAAAACCATATTGGGGATTTACCAGCAGTTCGGTTTTTCTGTAACTCAAGAGTTCAATGACCTACTAGATTATGAAACTAAACGAGCTAGAAAACACAAGAGTCAACATCTTTATTCCTTGTCAGATATGGGTATTAGCCGGCAAGAAATGGCGGATCGATTTGGTTCAGTAACTGATAAATTTGGTTTTGATGCATAAAATTAGAATAGGATCAAAGATATGAAAATAGTATTCACTTCAATATTTCGACCTGGCCATGGGGGTGGGGCAGGTCGGGTCGCTCATGAATTAGCGCATCACTTTGCCTTGGATCATGAAGTGGTGATGGTTTGTCCCGCAGATAAATCCGGGATCAGCCAGGATGATGTTGGCCTGGTAACTTACGGCATACGGAGCGCTGGCGATACAGAGTTCCAGATGCCAGATTTATCATCCCGAGCAGTTCGCCAATTATTTGACTTTTTGGATGAATTTCAGCCTGATATCGTGCACGCCCATGAACCTGCCTTGATGGGATTGATCGGTCAGATATGGGCCAAAATGAACCAGGTTCCTTTCGTTCATACAACTCATGTACTGCCTTCCAAAGCAATTGAATTCGGAACAACGGATACCATAAATGTCCCGACAGTATTTTTAAAAAATTCACTTACAGAATATGCAATCCAGAGCGTTTTAGGGAATTTCTTCAGGAATTGTGATGCTCTGATAGCTCTGAATCAGTCTGCATTGGAGTCGATCAGGGATTTTGGTTTTGAAGGACCAACTTTTGTGGTTCCCAATGGAAGGGCTCTAGCTCACTATAATCAAAGACGATTTGCTGACAACACAGTTGATCAAAAAATTCTGGTATTTATTGGATTTATCTCCGAGCGCAAAAACCAGTACTATTTATTAAAAGTCCTTAAATCCCTGCCAGAATCCTATACTTTGCGTTTGGTCGGAAAGCCTCTTAA
>CAZOUN010000129.1:0-5543 GCA_964582965.1 uncultured Anaerolineales bacterium
TAATCAATTTTGCTTTTGAAAACATATAAACTCCCAGAAATTGCACAAAACCACTGACAAAGGATTAGTATACTAGAGAAATTTCCAAAAATCCTTCGGCATTATCAGCCAGAGTATTCATGCAATTTTGTTGGTTTGATATTGGAGAATATACCAATTGAAGTATTAGATCTCTCCTTTGGTATTTATTAAACGCGCCTGATAGGCTACAATAGGCGCGGTATTAACAATTAGGAATTGGAGAAAACATGTACACAAATATTGATAAGATCACCGGACGTCAGGTCCTGGATTCCCGCGGCAACCCCACCGTGGAAGTGGATGTGCAGCTTATGGATGGCAGCCTGGGCCGGGCGATCGTGCCCTCCGGCGCTTCCACCGGCGTCCATGAAGCTCTGGAACTGCGCGACGGCGACAAGAAAATATTCCTCGGCAAAAGCGTTTATAACGCGGTCGACAATGTTAATGGCAAGATCTTTGATGCGCTGGTTGGCGAAGACGCCACCCGCCAGATATCGATTGATGGCATCCTGCTGGAACTTGATGGAACTCACAACAAAGCCAAATTGGGCGCTAATGCCATTTTGGGCACCAGCCTGGCAGTTGCCAAAGCGGCCGCCATTTCCCTGGAACTGCCCCTATACCAGTATATCGGCGGCATTTACGCCCATCTACTGCCCTCCCCGATGATGAATATTCTCAACGGTGGCGCGCACACCGATTGGCAGTCCACGGATGCCCAGGAATTCATGGTCATGCCCCTGGGCGCTCCGACCTATTCCGAAGGCCTGCGCTGGGGAACAGAAATCTATCACACCCTCAAAACAGTCCTGAAATCCCACGGGTACGCAACCCTAGTGGGCGACGAGGGCGGATATGCCCCAGCCCTGGGATCCAACGCTGAAGCAGTTGAGATCATCCTGGAAGCGGTTGAAAAAGCTGGCTACAAACCTGGCGAGGACATCGCGATTGCTCTCGATCCAGCAGCCTCCGAATTCTATGAAGAGGAAACCGGACTGTACAACCTGCGCACCGAAGGTAAAAAACTTACCAGCGCTGAAATGGTAGCTTTCTGGAAAGACTGGGTAGATAAATACCCCATTGTGTCCATTGAAGACGGCCTGGCCCAGGACGACTGGGACGGCTGGAAGATGATGGTAGAAGAAATGGGCGACAAGATCCAGATCGTGGGCGACGACCTTTTGGTCACCAACCCCGAACGGGTTCGCAAAGGTATCAAAGAAAAAGCGGCCAACTCCCTGCTGGTAAAAGTCAATCAGATCGGCACTCTGACCGAAACCATCGAGTCTGTGGAAGCCTGCCATCGTGCCGGCTGGACCGCAGTCACCTCCCACCGCTCCGGCGAGACCGAGGACAGCACCATCGCCGACCTGGCAGTAGCGCTGAATACTGGCCAGATCAAGACCGGCGCCCCCGCCCGCTCCGACCGGGTAGCCAAATACAACCAGCTCTTGCGCATTGAAGAGAGCCTGGGCGACATGGCAGAATATGCCGGATGGAAACCGTTTAAGAAATAAAACAGGATGCGTGATCCTTTAGATAATAAAAAGGGATTGAGTCCTATCTACGGACTCAATCCCTTTTCGTTTTAAGAACAGATACAGTTTCCTTTGAGGAAACCGTATCCTGGTTAGTTTTTATAATTGGTCGATCAAATCCTCGTCCGACATCTCTTCCAGCGGGATGGTCGGTTCATCTGCCAGATCATCCTCCCAATCCTCTTCCACTTCCTGGATATCCACTGAACGGGTGGCTTCTGTAAAAGTCAGGTCTTCAATTCGTTTACCCGGTTCGGGTGTGCCGCAATATGGGCATAAACTCCAGGGTAACTTCATCAAGCGGTTGCAGGAATGGCAGGGTTTCATGAGCTTGGTATAACAGTTGGGACAAACGATCCAGTCTTCGTGAGTATGGCGGCCGCAGCCCGGGCAGGCTGAACGCTCCTCTATGGCTTGTAAGAGGGCTTCTTCCTCAAGCATATGCTGGTATTCGTCTTCCAGCGTCCGGGACGGACGCAGGATCAGATAAACCACAATACCAGGTAAGAACAGAACCGCAACAACCAGCACAGCCAGGATGCGCACCAGGGGATCTTTAACTCGAGTCTTGACGTCCCGGTAGGTCCAGACCATCAAACTTAACCACAAAGCAGCCAGAAAAGCACCGCCAAAAGCAGCTGCAATTAGTAAAAAATTATTCAGGGATGAAGGATCAAAACTCATAAACCGTCTCCTCGGTTGGATTATACCCTTTTTCAGCAGAGATTAAAACGTCAACCTCTTGTTCGCAAAAGGCCTATCATATATAAAGAATAAAGCGACGGAAGACTGCGGACGGAGGACCGAGTACAACTATGTTGCTCCCGCTCCCGTCCCCGGGAGTGGACTATCCGGGATTCAGGATGTTCAGATAACTAAGGCAAAGTAGTTCGCCCGGGGACGGGCGAACGAGCATTTTGATCGAAGGGGGAGCGCCAGGACGCCCAGTTATCCAGTGAGGGGGAATAGAGATGATAAAAGAAGGGAATAATTCAAAATATGGAATCAAGGATCTTGAACTGACTGAACGGCCCAGGGAAAGGCTGGCGAAAATGGGCGCGGGTGTGTTAAGCACAGCCGAACTGCTGGCAATCCTGCTGCGAGTAGGTGTGGAGGGAGAAAACGCGATCCAGGTTGGGCAGCGGCTGCTGGGTGATTTTAACGGCCTGGCCGGACTACAGAAGGCCACCTTCACCGAGATCAAAGCCCAGCACGGCATCGGGGAAGCCAAAGCAGCTGTCATCAAAGCCGCCATTGATCTGGGCCGGCGCCTGGCTTCCCAGACCACCAAGGACAAGCCAATCGTTCACAGCCCCGAAGATGCCGCCGACCTGGTCCAGTATGAAATGAGCGCTCTGGACCAGGAACAGCTGCGCGTGATCACACTCAACACCCGCAATCATGTCCTGGGTGTGAAAACCATCTACCAGGGATCTTTGAATTCCTCCCAGGTGCGGGTGGGAGAATTATTCAGGCCCGCCATCCGGGAAAACGCAGCAGCGATCATCATCATCCACAATCACCCCAGCGGAGATCCGTCCCCCAGCCCGGATGATGTGGCCATCACCAAGGCCATAATCAGCGCCGGGAAGCTGCTCGATATCCAGGTGTTGGACCGTGCGCCGTGAAGTTTTACGCAGTAATGCCCCGAAAGGGAACAGGCTCCTACTAAGCCTGAGTCTGACTAGGCAGGCTATGGATGATATGCCCTCCATGGTCTGAAGCCCTAGGAACAAGCGGGAACAGACAGTACTCCACTCTGATCTCTGACCGCAAGACTGAATATGAGTATGACGAACGAAAGTGAACCCTTGGTAGAACCGCCTAAAGACTTCTGGACTTTACCCGAAATGGTGGAGACATGGGTAGAGAAACAGCTCGACTGATGGTTTGGTCTAGCCAAAAGTGTAGCCCTGAAGTTGAGGGGCACGGCCTGTCAAGTAGGAAAGGTCAGGCTGGAGCTGTTGGTCCTACAGGGATGTAGGATGTAGGCGAATAGAGGGCGTCTAACCTCATATGTTGACAACTGCGTAGAGAACACGGGAAAGTTGGTTGGTTATCCTTCGGGATTCGGCTGGCATGAAGCTCATATACCAATCAGCTGTCGGAGCCGTCATAGTAGTCTGAGTTAGGGAAAGCCTAACACATGGCGAAGGACGGCAGGTTTCAAGTCTTCCAAGCAAAATAGGAGGTTCAAATGTGTATGCCGATGGAAATGAATGAGTATCGGATGAAGGTCTCTGAAATGCAGCGGAAGCTGGCAAACAAAGCGATGAAAGAACCTGAACATCGGTTCACCAATCTCTTTGACCTTCTCACTTGGGAACCGCTTTTAGAATGGGCTTTTGATAAGCTAATGACTAATCGTGGATCCCGAACAGCTGGTATTGATGGAATGGATAAGAGAACAGCTATCGGAAACAGGGAACAAATCCTCTGTGACCTTAGAATAGCCCTTAAATCCGGTACATACCAGCATCAGCCGGTTCGACGGGTGTACATACCAAAAGGAAATGGAAAACAACGTCCTCTAGGTATCCCTACACTCATAGATCGGTTGGTACAGATGATGGTAAAAGCCATTCTCGAACCAATATTCGAGAGTGACTTTCTTCCATGTAGTCATGGGTTCAGACCCGGACTGAGTTGTCACACAGCGATTTCCTACTTACATTTGATGACGGCTCCACGCCAGAAGAAAATGTATTGGGTTATTGAGGGTGACATCACCGGATGCTTTGACCACATTCAGCACAAAACCCTAATGCGTCTTCTCAAACGGCGTGTTCAGGATAAAAAGCTGACAGGGGTCATATGGCAAATGCTACAAGCCGGAATCATGGAAGGTGAATTGTTCAAAAAGACCAAGGAAGGTACGCCACAGGGCGGTATAGTATCACCCCTATTGGCGAATATCTACCTCCACGAATTAGATCGTTGGTTTCAGACCAATTACATTGGACTGAATTACAACGAGAAGAACAAGCGTAGAAGAAGAAAAGAAGGTAACGCCTTCTATATTCGATATGCCGATGACTTCGTGGTGGCTTGGAATGGAAGCAAAGAAAAGGCCGAGCAATTAAAAGCCAATCTAAGTGCTTTCTTGATGAACGACCTTCATCTGGAACTGTCTCAGGAGAAAACCCACATTACGCACGTAACGGATGGATATGACTTTCTTGGCTTTACCGTTAAAAGGGTCATAGACCACGATCGTGGCTACAATGAACTGGTCTTCTATCCAAGCAAGAAAAGCGTATTGAAATTGAAGCGCAAAATCAAAGACATGACCTGCAGGGGTAGAACCCTTGCTAGTGTTCGTGACAAGATAGAAGCGCTCAATCTCCTGCTCAAAGGATGGTCTAACTATTATCGCCACTCCTGTGCAAGCCGTACTTTCAGCTATGTTGGACACTATGCTTTCAAGCGCATGGAATTATGGTTGCGCAAGAAAACAGGCTTGAAGGTTCGGCGTGTCTACAGAAAGTATTACCGTAGGCATAATGGGTCTCTTACATGGGTGGACAATGGCAAAGCCCTGTATCATCCGGGCGTCCATAATCGAATACGCTACAAGAGGTATCGACACCGTCCAAACCCATTTCTAGACACACAGAAAACACCAGAAATACCCTACCATTTTTCTCCCTATCCGGGAAAACGAAAATGGCAAGGACATCATGTCTATGGCGAAAAATGGACTGCCATCCGTGAGGAAGTCTTAAAAAGGGATGCGCAACGGTGCAGAATATGTGGAGGTTTTGATCGGGTCGAGGTTCACCACCAAAAGAAACACAAACCAAACCGAAACCACGAACTGGATAACCTCATCACTCTTTGCTCAGCTTGCCACCGCGAACTGCGGAACCCTGAAAGTGATATTCATCGAAAACTTTACCAGATTTTAACTTGAAACTGGAGAGCCGGATGAGGTGAAAGTCTCACGTCCGGTTCGGAGAGAGGGATGGGGAAACACGTCTATCG